>DATEPD010000243.1:0-2564 GCA_035273365.1 Nitrospiraceae bacterium
AGGTCCTCTTGATCGCTGACGAAGTCGCCACCGGATTTGGCCGTACTGGCGAGATGTTTGCCTGCCAGCATGAAGGGGTCACGCCGGACTTGATGGCCATCAGCAAAGGTCTGACCGGCGGCTACATGCCACTCGCCGCCACCCTCACCACCGACGAAATCTACCAGGCCTTTCTTGGCAAGTACGAAGAATTCAAAACATTTTTTCACGGCCATAGTTTTACGGGAAATCCGCTCGGCTGCGCTGTGGCGCTCGCGAATCTCGCAGTGTTCAAGAAAGACAAGACGCTTTCTCGCCTGCAACCCAAGATCAAGACAATGGCGAGACTTCTACAGCCGCTGTGGCAACTGCCGCATGTCGGTGACATCAGACAGCGAGGATTCATCGCGGCCATCGAACTGGTGAAGGACAAAACGACACGGAAGCCCTATCCTCCCGAAGCTCGAATCGGCCATCACGTATGCACGATCGCCCGGCAACGTGGACTGCTTCTTCGCCCACTAGGAGATGTCATCCTCCTTATTCCACCTCTCTCAACCCCGAACGATGTAATCAGACGAATGGTGGACATCTTGAGCGATTCAATAGAAACTTTACCTGCAAGCTGAGTGACGTTAGACTGACCGCTTTCGCACGGAGCGTGCAGTTCTAAGGGAGACCAGATGACCACGTGTGACTTCCTGATTATCGGAGGTGGAGTAATCGGACTGAGCATCGCCCGAGACCTCCGTAGACGTCAGCCGAATGCCCGCATTATCTTGATCGAAAAAGAGTCCTCCTGCGGTGCCCATGCCAGCGGGCGCAACAGTGGTGTCCTCCACGCCGGGTTTTACTATTCTCCAGACAGTCTAAAGGCGAAATTCACGAAACTTGGCAATGAACAGCTGACGGCCTATTGCGAGGAGAAACACATCTCGCTGAACAAATGCGGCAAACTGGTGGTGGCCAAGGATGCCGGGGATCTGAAGTCGCTCGACGAATTGTTCCGCCGGGGTCAGGCCAATGGGATTACGTTGCAAGAGTTGACGGACACTGAAGCGAAAACAATCGAACCCAGGGTGAAAACCTACCAACGAGCGCTTTTTTCTCCTCGCACGTCCACGGTCAATCCGCTGCACGTGGTGAATGCGATGCAGGAAGATGCCAACCAAGAAGGGATCAAAATACTCGTCGATACGGCCTATGTGCGAAAAGACAAGCAGCGCGTTCACACCAACCACGACAGTATCGAAGCTGGATACGTGGTCAATGCGGCGGGGCTCTATGCCGACAAAATCGCTCTGGAGTACGGATTTTCCCAGAAATATCGAATCCTCCCATTCAAAGGTCTGTATCTCTATTCAGACGAACCTCCCGGCTCCATTCGGACCAATATCTATCCAGTCCCGGATCTGAGAAACCCGTTCCTCGGTGTTCACTTCACGATTACGGCGGACGGAAAATCCAAGATCGGTCCGACGGCCATCCCGGCCTTCTGGCGCGAGAACTACGAGGGCCTCGGCAACTTCAAGCTGGGCGAGCTAATCGAAGTCGCAGGTCGTGGGTTAGGCCTGCTCACGGGAGCACAGTTCGACTATCGACGTCTCGCGGTGGAAGAGATTTCTAAATATTCTCGGAGTAAGATGGTTTCACTGGCCTCAGTGCTCGCCGAAGGTGTCGCGGAGAAGAATTACCACAAATGGGGTCGCCCAGGAATCAGAGCGCAACTGCTCGATATCACTAAGAGAAAACTCGAAATGGATTTCGTGTTAGAAGGCGACAACCGTTCCATGCACGTGCTCAACGCCGTCTCACCAGCCTTCACCTGTTCCCTTCCATTCGCAAGCTATGTCTGCGATCATATCGATAAGGCAATCGGGTAATACTCTCTCCATTTAGCACAACCGAATTTCCTCCCCCACACTAATTTGCAGGCGCTGGGCCGCGTCATGTCTGTCCAAGAAGATTTCCAGCTTCCCGCAACTATTGATCAGCGCGGACGGAGTACCGCTTGTCCCTTCACTGTAGCTGGTGACTAGGCCGTGAATGGCATAGGTCCCAATAGAAATAACCAGGTGTTGCCGTCCCGCCGCGGCCAGAAATTCTTGTATATGCTTCACCGTGATGTTTGAAATGAGGTTGCCGAATCGATCGACATGCTCGATCTGTCCAATTATCGATTGGCCTTGCCAGATCGGATTGACGATCGAGCGCGTCACGGGATCGTTGATGACACGTCCGAATGACGAAACCGGCTCCCCCTTTGCCACCCATGCCGCAGCCGGGGCGAAGAGATCGCGGCCATCGAATGTGCGACCTGGTGATGTCAATCGGTAGTTCACATTCTCGATCTCACGCACTTCCATATCGTGATCTTCAGCAAGGATCGGCGTCAAAAGGCCGTTGTCAGGGGCGAGAAAGAAATACTGCTCACTCTTCACGATGAGAGGGCGTCGTGCACTGCCGACCCCAGGATCGACGACAGCCACATGCACCGTGCCCTCCGGGAAATACCGATAGCAGGATTTGAGGAGATAGGCGGCGGCATCAATCGAGTGGGGCGACACATGATGCGAGATATCGAC
>DATEPD010000244.1:0-10166 GCA_035273365.1 Nitrospiraceae bacterium
AGTTGCTTCCCAGGTTGTAACTCAGCTAGGGGCTGCACCCCATTGGCAGGCAGATAAAACTGGTACACATTAATTTGCCTCCTACATTCTGCCTCCAATAGCTCGTGCCCACAGTGGGATCATTTTGACCCCTTTCAATCTCACCACAACGGCTGGTAGTGGTTTCTTCATACAATATTCAAAATGGCCCATTTTTGTCTGGGGATAACTGCTGTTTAAGAGGTCTCATTTTGGGTTTGATTTTTAAGCTTGATGAGGGCCCTTTTAACATTCATAAGTCCATGAATATTATATTGACAAGTCTTTGAGTGAGTGTATACTGCGCGCCGTAGTGGGAGAAAGTGGGTGAATTTGGTTATTAGTTATTTATGGAGGTTTCGCGACATATCCCAGTTATGGCAGAAGATGTGCTGTTTTGGCTCGCTCAAGAGGATAGACGAATCTATCTTGACTGTACGGTGGGGTACAGTGGGCATGCTGAAAAACTTCTTGAAACAAGCGGTTCTGATAGCAGGTTAATCGGGCTTGACCGCGATGCTGCGGCCATTGCAGCTAGTCGAGAGAGGCTCGCACGATTCGGAGATCGCGTGCTCCTTATCCATGGTCATTTTGTGGATCTGAAACAGCATCTTGCTGCCAGTGGTATTGGTCCGATTGATGGAATCTTGTTTGACCTTGGACTCTCGTCGACGCAGTTGGAAGAGCCGGCTCGCGGCTTCAGCTTTCAATGGGATGGCCCATTGGACATGCGTATGGATCAATCGATGGGCGGGACCGCAGCTGACCTAATCAATCGATGGCCGGAGGCGCAGTTGGCCGACACGATTTTTCAATTCGGCGAAGAACGATTTTCTCGGCGAATAGCGCGAGCCATTGTTCATGCGCGTGAACGCCATCCGTTGACGACGACGAGAGAATTGGTCTCCGTGATTGAAGGGGCGGTTCCGGCGAATTATCGGCATGGTCGTATCCACTGTGCTACCCGGACGTTCCAGGCTTTTCGCATTGCAGTGAATCAGGAACTCGACTGCCTCGAACCGACGTTGCGCGATGCAGCAGACGTGTTGTCTCCCGGCGGCCGCCTCTGTGTGATTTCATTTCATTCGCTCGAAGATCGGATTGTAAAGCACACGTTTCGGGCGCTCGCCGGCAAGGATAATCCTTCATTGATGGTGCTCACCAAGAGGCCACAGGTTCCCACCCGAGAAGAATCGGAACGGAATCCTCGATCCCGCAGTGCCAAGTTGCGAGTTGCTCAACGGGTATCCAAGGGGGGGCATTCATGAAGACGTTGACGATTGTGGCGGGGGTGATGTTGATCTTCGTGTTTGTGTGGCAACGGGTCGACGTCGTTCGGTTGGGTTATCAGATCGAACGATTGAAGACTCAAAAAGTATTGCTGGAGCGGGAGCGGGATCAACTGCAAGTACGGTTTTCTGCGCTAACAGCTCCGGAGCGAATCGCGAAGATAGCGACTGAAAAGTATGGGCTTGTTCCGCCACAGCAGGGACAAGTGTTGATGGTACGTCAGGTGGAAGAGGCTCCGAGCTTGCCACCCCCATCCGTGGAGCAAGTCCGTCTGGCGAAACATGTCTTAACTGGGAGGGCGAGCGAGTGATTGCTGGCCCTTCTCGTGGCCGCCGCTATGTGATGCTGCTCCTGCTTCTCTGTGGGTTTAGCATCATTCTGTTTCGGCTGGTTATGCTCCAAGTGTTCCAAGCAGCAGAACTCACGGCGAAGGCCGATCGGCAACATCAAAAGACCGTGTCTTTCGAAGGAGCCAGAGGCATGGTGTCGGATCGGCACGGCAAAGTGCTTGCGATGAATGTGGAGGTGCCGTCCGTATTCGGTGTCCCAACCTCGCTTGAGAGCCCATCGACGGTCGCCCGTACTCTTTCGCCGGTTCTCCATATTCGGAGCACTGAGCTTGAGAAAAAGCTTCGGCAAGACAAGAGCTTTGTGTGGTTGGCGCGAAAGGTCGAGCCTGAGCAAGGCCGTCGGTTGGAGCAGTTGTCCTTGGACGGCATCGGTGTGGTGATGGAGGGACGGCGGTTTTATCCCAAGGGCCCGTTGCTGGCCCATGTCCTTGGATTTTCTGGGATGGATGGGCAAGGGCTCGAAGGGCTCGAGCGACGATATGATTCGTACCTCCATGGAGAAAAGCGCGTCACCGTATTGCAGCGCGATGCCTTGGGCCGTACGGTTTTCCCCAAGGGTTTGGCAGAGCAAGTGCCTACCCCGGGACATGCCATCACGCTGACTGTCGATGAGGTCATCCAATACATTGTGGAAAAAGAACTGGAAGAAGCGGTGACTCATTCCCGTGCCAAGTCTGGGACGATCATCATCATGGAGCCACATTCGGGTGCGATTCTTGCCATGGCTGTCAGTCCACGATTCGACCCGAACGTTGTCGCTGCATTGACGCCCGATCGGTGGCGTAATCGTGCGCTGACGGATACGTACGAGCCTGGGTCGACCATGAAAATCGTGGTGGCGGCCGCGGCGCTTGAAGAAAAAGTGATGACTCCTGGTTCACTGATCTTTGGTGAAAACGGTCAAATGGTGATTGCGAATACGACCATTCACGACCATGAAAAACTGGGATGGATAACGTTCTCCGAGGTGATTCAAAAGTCCAGTAACATCGGCGCCGCCAAAACCGGAATGGCTCTCGGAGAGCAGCGGCTCTATCGCTATCTACAGTCGTTCGGATTTGGACAAAGTACAGAGATCGATCTGCCGGGTGAGGTGAAGGGGCTCTTAAAGGCACCCAAAGACTGGGGCCGTCGATCGCTGGCGTCGATTTCCATGGGACAAGAGGTTGGGGTGACGCCCCTCCAGATGGTGTCGGCGGTGGCGACTCTCGCCAATGGGGGCGTGATGATGAAGCCCTATGTGGTGTCTGAGGTTCGCGATCAGAATGGTCGCTTGCTCAAGGAAGTACGGCCTCAAGTAAAGCGACGGGTCGTGTCCCCGGAAACGGCCAGGATGATGACCACGATGTTGGAGGGTGTTGTGACGAATGGGACAGGGGTGAAGGGGGCTATTCCTGGATTTCGCGTGGCGGGCAAAACTGGGACCGCGCAAAAGATTGATCCGCGAACCGGCGCCTATTCCTCTACCCAGTTTGTCGGATCATTTGTCGGGTATGTGCCGGCAGAGTCTCCGCGATTGGCGATGATCGTGGTTGTCGATGAACCTCAGGGAGAAGCCTGGGGTGGGACCGTGGCAGCACCCGTTTTTCGGCGGGTCGGCGAGCAGGTCCTCAATTATCTAGGTGTGTCCAGAGAGGACACGGTGAAAATCGCACTGGCGATGAAGGACGACTAAGAGCCCATGGTGTGCAATACCATTACCGTCACGCAATTGCTCGCGGCACTTCGTGGTCAGGTCGAAATTTTGGAGCAGCGAGGTGATGTGGGTCGTCCTGTGCATGCGATCACGGACGATTCGCGTGCTGTGACCGCCGGGAGCCTTTTTGTCGCCGTCAAGGGTGAGCGCGTTGATGGCCACGGATTTGTCGAGCAGGCCATCAAGGCCGGAGCAGTTGCGGTGGTCGCGCAGTCTTCTGTTGTAGCAGGGTTGGTACCATTTGTATTGGTGGCCGACTCGCGCAAGGCGCTCGGTCTCCTCGGCAGCCGGTTTCATGGAAACCCATCCAACTTCCTCAAGATGATTGGTGTGACCGGCACGAATGGGAAGACGACGACAACGTATCTCTGCAAAGCGTTACTGGAAGGGATCGGCCAGCGTGTCGGGTTGATAGGCACAGTGGCGTACCAGATCGGGCAGGAGACAATTCCAGCCTCTCATACGACGCCTGGTGCACTCGACCTTCAAGCACTCTTGGCGAAGATGGTCCAAAGCGGACTCACCACCACAGTGATGGAAGTGTCGTCCCACGCTCTCGCATTAGACCGGACCGCGGGTTGCGAGTATGACGTGGCGGTCTTTACGAACCTCACGCAGGATCATCTCGATTTTCATCATACGATGGATGGGTACTTTGAGGCGAAGTTGCGACTGTTTACCGGATTGGCAGGGGGGCAGAAGGTTGGGAAGCTTGCCCTGGTCAATCTGGACGATCCCTATGGGGCCGCAATCCGGGCAGCCTGTCCTGTGCCGGTCTGGGGTTATGCCCTTAAGAACCGCGCCGAGCTCAAAGCGGAACGGGTACGCCTCTCGCTGACTGGAACCACGTTTACTGCGGCAACTCCTAGTGGGTCTTTTACCGTCGAGAGCCGATTGGTCGGGGAGCATAACGTCTATAACTTGCTAGGAGCGGTTGGGGTGGCGCTGCATGACGGGGCGACCCCCGAGCAGATCTGTGAAGCGGCCGCCCATATTACCAATGTCCCAGGCCGATTCGAGCGGGTCTCTTCCGGGCAAGAGTTTACGGTCGTTGTTGATTATGCCCACACGGAAGATGCGCTTCTCCGGTTGCTGACGGCAGCCCAAACGTTGAAGACAGGGCGCATCATTACCGTGTTCGGTTGCGGCGGTGACCGGGATCGAGGAAAGCGGCCCAAGATGGGTCGCACAGCCGTGGAATACAGCGACGTGGTGGTCTTGACATCCGATAACCCACGAACCGAGGACCCGATGGCCATCCTTCGTGAGGTAGAGGTCGGCGTGCACGATGCGCTAGAGCGACGCAGTCATGTGCAGTATCGCTTGGTGCCGGACCGCCGGGACGCGATCGGCGCCGCCATCCGCGAGGCGCACCGCGGCGATATGGTGCTCATTGCCGGCAAGGGGCACGAAAATTATCAAATCATCGGCACCAAGAAGTTTCATTTTGACGATCGTGAAGTAGCTCGCGAGGCGATTCAGCAATTGCGGGATTGCGCGTGAAAGTCCAGGCCACGGTCGGAGTTGCGCGGGATGAGGAATCGATGGGGCTCTTTACGGTCGACGAGTTACGCGAAGTCATTAGCATGAAAGTTCTCGCTGGGCAGGATTCGTTATCGGGAAAACACCGAGTCAGACAGATCAGTACGGATTCCCGATCGGTTCGCCGTGGCGATCTGTTTGTGGCACTCAGGGGCGATCGGTACGACGGGCATGAGTTTGTGCCGGCCGTACTCGCTCAAGGTGCAGTAGGAGCCATTGTTCACGATGAATACCGCCTTCCTCCCAGCTCCATAGTGGTGCGCCGAAACGACAGCCGGTCTGCGCCTTTTCTTTTCGGCGTGCGTGACCCGCTGTTTGCCTACCAACAGTTGGCGACCCATCATCGCGGCCGGTTCCATATCCCCGTGGTGGCGGTGACCGGGAGCAACGGCAAGACGACCACGAAAGATATGGTCGCGGCGGTATTGGCCCAGCGGTGGCTTGTGTTGAAGACGGAGGGAAATTTCAACAATCGGATTGGCGTACCGCATACCCTGTTGCGGCTCACATCTCGTCATCAAGCGGCGATCGTCGAGATGGGGGTGGATCAGCAAGGGCAGACGACTAGGCTCTGTGAGATCGTGAAGCCCACGATCGGGGTGATTACCAATATTGGTCCCGATCATCTCGAGTATTTCGGAAGCATGGAAGGGTCGGCGCAGGCCAAGGCGGAGCTATTGGACATGCTTTCGACCGATGGCACGGCGATTTTGAATGCCGACGACCCATACTTTGACTACCTCGCCGCGCGTGCGCGGTGCCGCGTCTTGTCGTTCGGATTTTCAGAGGTGGCCGATGTCCGCGCGAGCGGGGTGATATCTGATATTCGCCAAGGAACGACCTTTCGCTTGTATCTTCCTGGAAAAAGCCGCCCCACGACTATACGAGTCAAAGTGCATGGTATTCACAACGTGTTCAATGCGCTCGCCGCAGCGGCGGTGGGTGCGGCATTAAATCTGTCCGGTTCGATGATTGCCCAAGGGTTGAGCCGTTTTCGACCTGCCGCGATGCGGTCGCAGATCGTCGCCCATCATGGTGTCCACATTATCAACGATTGCTACAACGCCAACCCTGCATCGATGAAAGCGGCGCTCCAATTGCTGGCCCAGTGGAGTCCTGCACGCCAGCGGCTTGCCGTATTGGGAGACATGTTAGAGCTCGGTCCTGAGACCGGCGAAATGCACCGAGATGTCGGACAGTTTCTTGCCACACAGGGGTTGTCGCGGTTGATCGTCTGCGGGACGTTGGGACGGGACATTGCGGAAGGCGCTCGCAGGGGTGGGATGGCAGGTTCGCAGATCGACGAAGTGTTTGATGCTGCTGCTGCGGCTGATCGCCTCAAGAGGATTGTGCGACAGGGTGACGTGGTGTTGGTGAAGGCCTCTCGCGGTATGAAAATGGAACAGGTTGTGCACGTTCTGGTGGGAATGCGGGCAGTCATCAAGCGAGCATCGTAAGGAGTCGCTGCCGACCTCGCGGAAGAGTTCGTTAGGCAGACAGGCTCATTTTGTAAGGTAAAGGCGGCATGCTCTACAACTGGCTCTATCCGTTCCATACGGATTATTCATTCCTCAACGTCTTTCGGTATTTGAGCTTTCGCATCATCTATGCAGCCGTGACCGCGTTCTTAATCGCGTTCGTGCTGGCCCCGCGGGTGATCAAGAAGCTACAAGATATGAAGTTGGGTCAGCAGATTCGCGACGACGGCCCTAAACGCCACCTGGCGAAGAGCGGTACGCCCACCATGGGGGGAATTCTCATCCTCTTCGCCGTGGTCCTTTCGACGCTCCTCTGGGCTGACATCGCGAGGCCCTACGTCTGGCTTGTGCTTGCCGCCGTAGTGGGGTTCGGGGCGATTGGATTTGCCGACGACTATCTCAAATTCATCAAGGCTCAATCGAAGGGGCTGTCGGCGGGGCAGAAATTCACGGCGCAAGTGACGCTGGCCCTGGCGATTGCGTTGGTTCTCTATTTCCTCCCCGGCTATTCGACCAAGCTCAGCATCCCATTTTTCAAGAATGTCGTTCCCGATCTCGGCTGGTTCTATGTCGCCTTTGCCGTCGTGGTGATTGTCGGGAGCTCCAATGCCGTGAATCTGACAGACGGTCTCGATGGACTCGCGATTGGACCGGTCATGATCGCGGCCTTGGCCTATACGATTGTGGCCTATGTCACCGGTCATCGACTCATGTCGGACTATCTACTCATTCAGCACATTGAGGGTGCGGGTGAACTCGCAGTGTTCACGGCAGCCATTCTGGGGGCGAGTCTTGGATTTCTATGGTTCAACACCTATCCGGCTTCCGTATTTATGGGGGATGTGGGCTCCCTTCCGCTGGGAGCAGCGTTGGGCACGGTCGCGGTGATCAGCAAGCACGAGCTGCTGCTGCTCATGGTCGGCGGGGTGTTTGTGATCGAAGCGGTCTCGGTCATTTTCCAGGTGATCTCGTTCAAGTCGCGTGGGAAGCGTATTTTTCTCATGGCGCCCATCCATCATCATTTTGAGATGAAAGGGTGGGAGGAACCCAAGGTCGTGGTGCGCTTGTGGATCATCGCGATCTTATTGGCCCTATTGAGTCTGAGCACCCTAAAGCTTCGGTGATGTCATGGTGGGAGAAGCGGCAGTGGAATTTGCGGGGGCACGTGTGACGGTCATGGGACTTGCGAGGAGCGGTGTAGCGGCTTGCAGGTTGCTTCAGGCGGCGGGCGCCCGTGTCACAGTGGCCGACCGGAAGGAATCGGCGGAACTGATGGATGCCCTTGGTGCCATCGACCGCGATCACGTTGGTGTGACCGTCGGGACCCAATACGAATCGTCGCTCGACGAGGCGGATCTGGTGGTGATCAGTCCCGGTGTGCCTTATCGGCTAGCTCCGATCGAGGCAGCACGTCGGCGTGGCGTGAAGGTGATCAGCGAATTGGAGTTGGCCTCGCAGTTCCTCCGAAGCCCACTCCTTGCGATTACCGGTACCAACGGCAAGAGCACCACCGTGACGTTGATCGGCAAGATTCTCGCCGAGAGCGGCCGGCGGGCGTTTGTCGGCGGGAATTTGGGCACCGCATTAAGCGACGCGGCGCTCGAAGACCTTCGCGCCGATCAGGCAGGGAAACCGAGTCCGTACGACTATCTCGTTGTGGAGGTCTCCAGTTTCCAGCTTGAAACGATCGACCGGTTCCATCCCTGGATCGCGGCCTTGCTCAACGTGACGGTCGATCACCAGGACCGTTATGAGTCGTTGGATGAATACGTGGCGGCGAAGCAGCGGATCTTTGAGAATCAAAGCACATCCGATTTCGCCTTGTTCAACCTTGACGATGACCGTGTGGCCACGCTGCGACACCGTGTCGGTGCGACACGTCTGGGGTTTACCATCGCATCGACGATCGGCGCTGACGTGTCTGGGGGAACCTACCTCGAAAATGATCGGATCGTCACGACAGTCACCGGTGTACGGCAAGACATTTGTCATCGAAGCGAGATTCGAATCATCGGCAACCACAACGTGGGCAACGTGATGGCGGCCGCAACCTATGCCGTGCTGTGCGGGTGTCCTCTCGAGGCGATCCGTCGCGTCCTCGCGACGTTTCCCGGGCTCGAGCATGCCCTTGAGATTGTCCGCGAGCGACGAGGGGTTCGGTTTGTGAACGATTCGAAGGGCACGAATGTCGATGCCACGCTTAAAGCCCTGGAGAGTATCGATCAACCGATTTGGCTCATCGCCGGAGGACGGGATAAGGGCGGCGACTTTTCGCGACTCGCCCAGGCGGTCAGCCGGCGGGTTACGCGCGTGATTCTGATCGGAGAAGCGGCGCCGCTGTTACGACAGGCTTGGGAGGGCGCCGCCACGATGATCGAGGCGACCACCTTGCGGAATGCCGTGGATCTTGCGGCACAGGGAGCATCGTCAGGTGAGGTCGTGTTGCTGTCCCCGGCCTGTGCCAGCTTTGACATGTTTGCGGATTATCAAGACCGTGGTCGTCAGTTCAAGGCGTTGGTTCATGCCTTACCGGCTTGATGTGCAAGGCGAGGGAGGAGCGGTTCTGAGCAATGGCGCATCGATCATCGGGGACTTTGGCTCTCCCATGGTCCCAGACCAGCCAACGGCCTGGTACCCAACGGGTGGCGGCGGACCACTCGCTGCTGGCGGTCACCATGGTCCTCGCATTGGTGGGACTCGTTATGGTGTTCAGCGCGAGTGCCATTGTGGCGGGCAACAGGTTTCAGGATCCTGGTTTTTTTCTGAAACGACAGGTCGCCTGGCTCGCCTTCGGATTTCTGTTGATGCATCTCACGTCGCGTATCGATTACACGTTCTGGAAGAGGCTCTCCATCCCATTGTTGATCTGCATCTTGGTACTGCTCGTGATGGTGCTGATGCCGTCACTTGGTGTGGCGGCGAAGGGGGCGCGGCGATGGTTGCGGATGGGGCCACTCTCAGTTCAGCCGGCGGAATTGGTCAAACTCGTGGCGGTCATCTATATGGCGGCCTATCTGACCAAAAAAGGGGACAAGATCACGCTGTTTCGCGATGGTCTTTTACCGGCTTTGATTGTGATTGGGTTGCTGAGCGGCCTGGTGCTGCTCGAGCCAGATCTTGGGACGGTTGTGGTGCTTGGACTGGTGACGGTCGGGATGTGTTTTCTCGCTGGCGCGCGGGTATCCCATCTCTTGGCCCTAGGCCTCTGCGCGATACCGCTCGTACTCGCGCTGGTGCTCGGTTCAAGTTATCGACGTCAACGGCTTATGACATTTCTTGCTCCGTGGAAGGATGCGTCGGACGCCGGGTTTCAAATCACGCAATCCTTCTTGGCCTTCGGCAGCGGTGGTCCGTTCGGCGTGGGATTGGGCGAGGGCAAACAGAAGCTCTACTTTCTCCCGGAGGCACACACGGATTTTGTCCTTGCGCTGGTCGGCGAAGAACTCGGGCTCATTGGGACCGCCACAGTGACCCTGCTGTTTGCATTTTTTGTGTGGCGGGGGTTTCAGATCGCTGCACGCGCTCGGATGCCGTTTGGCCGTTATCTGGGCATGGGCATTACATTGTTGATCGGCGGCCAGGCATTGGTGAATGCGGCAGTGGTGACCGGGCTCTTGCCGACGAAAGGGCTCACCTTACCATTCGTCAGTTACGGAGGGTCGTCGCTGGTGGTCAGTCTGATTGGGGTGGGGATCTTGCTCAGTATTTCTCGAGATCGGCATGCCGGCGGGTCTCGAGGTGGACGTGGTGGGTCAGATCACGAATGACGATCGTCATTGCAGCAGGAGGAAC
>DATEPD010000245.1:0-3284 GCA_035273365.1 Nitrospiraceae bacterium
GCCTGAATCGCTCCGGACCTGGCATTCCTTCCCGCTCACCCAACACCACCGGCAAAGTTCGCAAATAGAGTTCGACGAGCAAAGATTCCTTCCACTTAGTCAAGACGCCAGGCCCCACTGCGGCAATATCAGCTGCGGTCAGCACCAACATCTTACGGAGGATATCCGGCGTCCCCACTCCCTTGGCGAAGGGCACAAGAACCTTTTCGTCGTACGGATCGCGCCGAAAGGCCGTGTTAGACATCAGCAGATGCTGATGCACGAGAAAGACCAGCGTCCTCGTCTCTAGCTCGTCACACCCCAGTCGTTCCGCCGTCTCTTCCGCGATCGCCTTGCCCACTTCACAGTGATCTTCCTTCCGCCCCTTCCCCAAATCGTGCAACAGGATTGCCAGGTGCAACAGATCCTTCCGCTTCATTTCCTGGCAGACTTTCCCGATCACACCAGGCTCATGGGCAAATGCTTCTGCCTTCCCTACCGCCAGCAACGAATGCTCATCTACCGTGTACTTGTGATATAAGTTGAACTGCATCAGGCCGCGGAGTGTGGCAAAAACCGGAATGATCTTTTCCAGCAGATGCACCCGATGCATCGCTTCGAGCGTACTGGCTACCCCTCCGGTGCCGGCAAGTATCTTCAGAAATACCTGGCTGACTTCAGGGGTCCGGAAGGCGTCACTCGACACACTGTCCATGTGACTATGGATGTCGTCCAAGAGGTCGGTATCAATTTTGAGGCTGTGCGACCGCGACAACTCGAACAGTTGGAGGAGCAGTTCCGGACTATCCAACACTCGAGCCCGCAGCTCGGAGGGAACAGTCACCTGTTGGCTGGTCACCAGAAAACAGCCGTCCACCATGGCGGCCGGTTCGGCACAAATCGATCGCTGGTCCACAGTCTGCGCCAGGCAACGGTCCACAAACCGGAGGAGGGTTTCGTGCAGTCCCATCGTATGCCGGTAGTACTGCTGCATGAAGAGCTCAACCCCCAGGAGGTTGGGTTGATCGTGGAATCCATACAGAGCAGCCAGCCTGACTTGTTCGTCGAACGACAGGATCTCCTCGGCCCTCCCGGCTTCAAAATGCAGAAACGCCCGAACGCGCCAGATAAAATCACGGGCCTCCGTCAACGAGAGACAATCTTGTCTGGAGAGGAACCCACGATCCGCCAAATCTTGTAGGGTCGCGGCTTGGAACCGGGCCATGCCGGCCCACCGTAGCAAATGGAAGTCCCTCAGCCCACCTTTGCTTTTCTTGACGTTGGGCTCCAGAAGATACACCGTCTGTCCGAACTTCACATATTCACGGCGCCGCTCCTCTACTTTTTGTTCAATGAACTTCCCCACCTCACTCCCGACCACTTCCTGCGCATATCGCCGATTGAACTCTTGGAACAGGTAGGGGCTTCCGGTCAAAAACCTGGCGGACATCATGGACGTGCGAATCGTGAGGTCCTTCCCCGCCAGATCGATGCAATCGTGAATCGTCCGCATGCTGTGGCCGACCTGGAACCCTAGATCCCACAGATGGTGCAGCACCTCCTTGAACAGGGCCGGTGCCGACTCGCCTGCCTCCTCGCGAAAGAGGAACATGACGTCGATATCTGAATAGGGAGCCAACTCCCGAAACCCATAGCCTCCCAGAGCCACCAGGCAACAGTACTGATCCCCCGCGATCTGTGCCTTCTCTCCCGAATTCCGCATGGCCTTCTTGTACCGGGCGATGATCAGCCGGTCCACGAACTCCGTCAAGGCCGTCATGACATCGGCCCCCGAGGCCCCTGCCAATAACCGCTGCCGGAGCGCCAATCGGTACTCGGCCAGGGCGGAGACCGGCTCGAACTCTGCCTTGCGTAAGAGTTCGGCCGGCGACCCATTGCCAGGCGGCATTGTCACAGTGCGCTTTCCCCCGTCTCGCCGGTCCTGATCCGCAACACGGATTCGAGATCCGACACGAAGATCTTGCCGTCTCCGACGCTCCCGGTCTTCGCGGAGCGCGTAATAGTTTCGATCACCCGCTGCGCCATGTTGTCCGCGACATACAGTTCGATTTTGACCTTGGGCACAAAGTCAGTCGTATACTCGGCGCCCCGGTAGGTTTCGTGACTCCCCTTCTGGCGTCCGAATCCCTTGACTTCCGACACGGTCATCCCCTGCACCCCTATTTCCACCAACGCATCCTTGATGTCGTCCAACTTGAACGGCTTCACAATAGCCTCAATCATCTTCATAGCGCTGCCTCCCTCTCAGGCCCCCTCAGCGACGCGGATCGTCCGCGTCGCTGAGATTGCCGGCACAGTGGTTTCATCGATTGTGTCATGGTCCGTTTCTTAATTATGATAGGCCTGCTCACCGTGCTGACTGAGATCCAAGCCTGTTACCTCTTCTTCCTTCGTCACACGGATGCCTATTATAACATCGATGATCTTGAGAATGATCCAGGTGGCGATCGCAGTATAGGCCCCCACCGCGACGACCATCGTGATCTGAGCCCCCATGAGTGTGAAGCCTCCGCCATAGAACAGTCCATCGGACGCGGCACCCATTGCCTTTGAATTAAACAACCCTCCCAGAATGCAGCCGGTCGCTCCACCCACACCGTGAACCCCCACGACATCAAGCGCATCATCGTAACCCGCGGCGCTCTTCACGAAGACCACGAAGATATAACAGATAATCCCGGCCGTGAGACCAACGATGAACGCCGGAAACAGGGAGACATACCCTGCTACAGGAGTAATGGTTGCCAGCCCGGCGATCGTTCCGGTGGCCACACCGAGCGCGGTGGGCTTCCCACGATGCGCCCATTCGATCAACATCCACACCACCGTCGCAGTCGAGGCTGCGATGTGGGTGGCCACAAAGGCGCCTACCGCCTGCGCATTTGCCCCCAATGAGCTGCCCGCGTTGAACCCGAACCAGCCGAACCAGAGTAGACCAGCCCCCAGTACCGTGAGGGGAAGGTTATGAGGAGGCATCGGGCTGGTCGGATAGCCACTTCGTTTTCCCAGCATGATGCAGGCCACCAGCGCAGCCATTCCGCACGTGACGTGCACGACCGTACCTCCGGCAAAGTCTGCGGCGCCCATTGCCCCCAACCATCCGCCACCCCAGATCCAATGGGCCACAGGGTAGTACACCACCAAGGCCCAGATACCGAGAAACCACAGCATCGAGGAAAATCTGATACGTTCCGCAAGAGCCCCCGTAATCAGCGCCGGGGTAATGGCGGCAAACATAAGTTGGAAGACCATGAACAACATGTGGGGAATCGTCGTACCATAGG
>DATEPD010000246.1:0-3041 GCA_035273365.1 Nitrospiraceae bacterium
CAATGGCATTATCTGCCGGGAACATCGAGGACTATGCGGTCATCGGGGATTCAAGAACCGCTGCGCTGGTCTCCAATACCGGGTCCATCGACTGGCTGTGCCTGCCGCGATTCGATAGTCCGTCACTGTTCAATCGTTTACTCGATCAACAGAACGGCGGTCATTTTCTCATCACCCCCGTCCATCCCTTCTCAGCCCGTCGCCAGTATCAAGACTGCACGGCTGTTTTGACGACGGAATTCCGGACGGATGGCGGGATCCTGCGTGTCACCGATTGCATGCCCGTGCAATCCGAGGCCAAGAAGGTGACCACGCTCTTTCCATTCCGCAGTGTGCTTCGGTACATCGAAGGAATGGAGGGCACTGTTGAGCTGCGCATCCTGTTCAGACCTCGCCCCAACCATGCGCGCACGATCCCGGTCTTCCACGCCCGCGGTGCAGCCGGCTATTGCAGCGATCTTGGGAACTGCCTGATTCAGTTGGCGACCAGCCACCCGCTCACCATACAACCGGGAGCAGTCGAAGGATACGTCCGAGTTGGAGCAGGTCAGCACCAGCTCATGTGGATGACCTATTCGGAAGATGCCCCAGCGGTCTACCCAGTTCTGGCCGAAGCTGAATCGGCCATCAGGGAGACTGCAACCTACTGGAAGCGGTGGTCCGAACGATGTCAGTACGACGGGCCTTATCGCGCGGCAGTTCTGCGCAGTGCCTTGACATTGAAACTCTTGTCATATGCCCCCTCTGGAGCGATTGTGGCAGCCCCAACCACATCCCTTCCAGAAGTTCTCGGGGGCAGCCGCAATTGGGATTATCGCTACTGTTGGCTTCGGGACGCGTCCTACACGGCGGCCGTCTTCCTTCAAATCGGGTATGAGCAGGAGGCATCCGCTTTCATACGATGGCTGCTGCATGCGACCTCGCTGACCTATCCGGCGTTGCAGGTCATGTACAATGTGTTCGGTGAAGCGTCGCTCACACAGGCCGATCTTGCTGGGCTGGCAGGATATGGAGGATCGTCGCCGGTTCGGATAGGCAATCAAGCGCATAAGCAGCTTCAGTTGGACGTGTATGGTGAAGTGCTGGATGCCCTTTGGATGTACGTTCAGGGAGGCCATGCACTGGATCGTGAGATGCAGCAGCGGGTGGTGAAGATCGCCGATCTGATTTGTCATCAGTGGAGGCTTCCCGACCACGGAATCTGGGAAGTTCCTTATCCGCCTCGCCACTACGTGCATTCGAAAGTCATGTGTTGGGTGGCGCTGGACCGGGCAGAACGGATTGTCCAAAAATTTAACCTGTCAGCGGATGTTGCGCGATGGAAACGGACCCGCGCGTCGATACGCGACCAAGTCTTCTCCGAGGGCTATTCCAGTGAACTTCAAAGTTTCGTTCAAACGCTCGGAGGGACGGATGTGGATGCAACGGCGTTGACATTCGGACTGACAGGATTCATCGAGCCAAACGACCGGCGCGTTCTTTCCACAATGCACACCATCCGTCAACACCTCGGCCGCCATAATACGGTGTATCGGTACTTAGCAAGTGATGGCCTGCCTGGAGCGGAGGGCGTATTTCTTCCCTGCAGCTACTGGCTCGTCGAGGCGCTGACCTCCGCAGGCCAGCACGAGGAAGCGCGGCATCTCTTTGAACTTAATGAGACGCTTGCCAACGATGTGGGTTTGTTTCCGGAAGAGATGAATCACTCCAGCGGACGAATGCTCGGAAATTTTCCGTTGGCCTTAACGCATCTTGCGCACATCCGTGCGGCCTTGCGACTGAATCTAAAAACGATAAAAACTTCCTAGGACGGTGCCGTAGGCCACGTGGGCCACAATCGTTGCCAAAGGAGTTTGGTACCCGTAGTTCATGGCTAAAAATCCCGGGGGTTCGAGGAGACGTGTGGGATCCGGCCCCTGATATTCCGAGGCCATCCTGGGGTGTGCACCGGGGAGCAGCGGCAGGACAACGATTAGAACAAAGGCCGCATGGGCCAAGCCCATCAGGGCCCCCAGCCACCATGTCGCTAGGCCGATTCCATGGAAGAAGGCGGCATAGAGCAGGGCCATCCACCATCCGTTGAAAAAGTGAATGAAGAAACCGAGCACCTTGGCGCGATCTCGGTTGCTCGTGACCATGGTTCCAAGGAGGAACGGCACGTCCATTCGCGTCAGATGCAGAGCATGACTTGCTCTTAACAGAGTGGTCAAAAGACCAGTGGCCAGTAGACCCCAGAGGAGCACGTCCGGAATATTCATCCAGTTGCCAGCGCAGACCCGGCGGTTTGAGGGATTGGGTGGTTGTTCTTACCCGACTTCGATGTGAATGCTTCGCATTCGCTTACTCTGGGAAGCCAGGATGGACTCGACAAACTCTCCGATCAGTCTGAATGGACGATTCCCACCTTTGGTGACAGCCCAGCATTCAAGTATGTTCAATTGCGCATTCCACCGATACCGCACGGCCCCCTTTACATGATACCGGCTGCGAATGGAACTCCATCCCTCTGGACGGTCAGCGGTGTGTGCTTTCTTCAAGCATACCGGAAACTTCGCTCGCTCATTGGAGCGGGACCGGTCTTTGGACAGATGGATATTGAACGATTCGCGCAAGGAGCCTTTCACGTTGCCAACCACCCAAAACCTTGCCTTCACGTGGACCTCCTTGGGAAGACGGTTTAGCGAATGGTGTTCAAAACCTTCTGCGGTTGCTCTGTTTCACTCTGATCAGAGCTCGCAGCCTTGATGGGCAGGTGCTCTTGGCACTCGTGAATGATGTCAGAGAGCCGGCCGTGCCACTGCTCTGCCAGCTTGTATGCCGCCTTATACATGACTTGGTCTGTTTGGTGCTCCGCATCGAGGATGAGAATCCGATGAAGGGGATCCTCGCTATCGTTGATGATGAGTCTGAGGGCGAGGCCCGATTTCGTCAATGATGTGTGTTGAGCAGATAAGCGACCCATGACTTCGCCGGTGCTTTTGAGTATGGCATCCCCCAGCGCGATCCCGCCCGACTGATCTCGCCGTGATGTATCGGCAACT
>DATEPD010000247.1:0-4616 GCA_035273365.1 Nitrospiraceae bacterium
AGAAGGCCAAGGTCGGACACTGGATCTCTCCACCGGAGGTTGTAAGATCGAGGCGGATATGCCAGTTGTCGTGGGGGCTTCGTTTGAGTGCCGCATCTATGTCCCTGGACTCGACTGGCCTTTGCGGATCGATGAAGCCCAGGTGCGGTGGGTCAAGGCTGGGATATTTGGGATCCAGTTCACAAAGATTCAGCCTGATGAAGCGGCAAAACTCAAGGGAGTCATTGCCAGTCTCGACGAAGAACTTAACGCATAACCTCTCCCATTCCACTTTATTCCTCTGATTCAGACTATTTGAGCGTCCCCGATACAGGGAAGTGTGAGAAGATTTGCGCGCGCTTTCGGAACTGTTCGCAGCTCCAGGGCGCTTATGATATAAGGCAACTGTAGGGTCTGAGAGCAAGTGAAATCTTCTAGGACTCTTCTTAGCCAAATTAATCGCAATCTGCACGATGGAACAAACCGCATCTCCAGTACAGACGGGATTCAGTATTGCCACCGTAGCTGGCGGTTGCTTTTGGTGCCTCGAAGCGGTCTATGACCAGATGAAGGGTGTGGTGGCGGTCGAGTCCGGCTACATTGGTGGTCAGATAGATCGCCCGACGTATGAAGCTGTGTGTAGCGGCAGGACTGGTCACGCAGAAGCGGTCCGCATCACATTCGACCCGACCATCGTCAGCTATCGAGAGTTGCTGGAAGTGTTCTTTGTCATCCACGATCCTACGACACTCAATCGACAAGGTCATGATGTTGGGACTCAATACCGGTCGGCAATTTTCTACCATACTCCTGAGCAGAAGCAGATGGCCGAGGAGGTGATTGCAGGTGTGATAAGAGAGAAGCTCTATGCTCACCCGATCGTGACGGAAATCACTCCTGCTGGTACGTGGTACGAAGCCGAGTCCTATCACCAAGAATACTTCGCGCGAAATCCCTTCCAGGGCTATTGCACAGCAATCGTCGGGCCGAAAGTGGCCAAGTTCCGCAAGGAATTTGCGTCGAAATTGAAGACCTAACCCTCCCCAGCATTTTTCGATGCGTCCTGAATGGTTCGTTGATAGAACGGTCTACTCCTCGAGGGGAAGGTGTGCGAGATTGGGATGTGTAGGATGGCGGGTGCTTGCATCAGTTCCAGGCCTCACGATGTGGATGGTCCTGAATCGTGCCAACGCGGCAGCATCCAGTTCGGGTTCCGCGTCCGACAAAAAAAGAACGTGATGGGGCGGCAGACCGATTTGCTCGCTGATCGTGCAATAGCTTGATGCTGTCTTCTTTTCCCCGACGGTGGTATCGAAATAGTGCTCGAACAATGATGTTACATCGCCGACGTTGGTGTGCGCGAAGAGGAGCCGCTGTGCCTGTTCCGACCCAGACGAATAAATTCCCAAGCGTATGCCGTGCGCCCGCCATTCTGTTAACGCCGGCAAGACATCGCCATACAGTTCAGGCACAAATGCCCCCTGTCGATAACCCTCATCCCAGATCATTCCTTGCAGGGCTTTTAGACCGACCAGTTTTCGGTCCTGATCGATCCAAGTAGTCAACATGACGGGCAGCTCATCGTACGTAGGGCGCGTACCTGTTTCATGCTCAATGGTATCTTGGCAGAACACTGTCCATTGGAGCACTTTCGGGTCGTGTCGCCGCTCATGGAGGAAGGGCGCGAGACGATGTTTTGCGAACGGGAAGAGGACCTTGCGGACAAAGGCCACCGAAATGAGAGTGCCTTCGATGTCCATGAGGACGTATCGGACCATGCGGCGGCTACCAGCGATACCGCTGATCGATTCCGGAATCCGTATAGTGAGGGGCCCAGCCGGCCTGGTCGGTGAAGATGCGAATCGCCCGGACCTTTGGGGATTCGCCTAAGTCGAACCAGTGTTTTGTGTTGGCCGGGACAGAAATGAGGTCGCCTTGCTCGCACAATAGGGCGAAGACTTCATCGTCCCGCCCTTCTTTGTGAAACCAAAATAAGCCTTGTCCTTCAACAAAGACACGCACTTCATCCTCACTATGAGTGTGCTCCCGGATGAATTTTTCACGAAGCCCTTCCAGATTCGGTGTGTGTCCATCCACATGAATCACATCCATCGTTTGGTACCCACATTTTTCCATGAAGGGCTTGAGCAGGTAGTCGTAGGCCGCGAGGATGTGTTCGTTCGTGGCGTCGGAAGGTAGGTCTCTGTCTGCGGACCATCGCTCAAGGACGATGCCTCGCATGTCGAGAAATTGCCGGACGACCGATGGATCACCTAGCGTTACGTTCTTATCGGGTATTTGCAGAGTGGCCATGCCTTGTTACCTCTTGTTGGCACTGGAGAAGATATTCGAAGACCTCGAGATGGCGTTTCGCCTCGGGTATGTCGCTGCCCCATGCATAGAGACCGTGTCCTGCCAGCAAAAATCCAAAGCAAGACCGTTTCTTCGAAATGGCCTGTTCCACGCATGTTGACAGTGCCTGCATATCCTGTGAGTTTGGGAAGACCGGCAAGGAGATTTCTACATCGTGGGTGTCTATGCCGGTCAGGCCTTTCAGCAATTCCCATCCAGAGAGCAGTACTTGTCCTTCATCGCGAGTCAGCTGTGAGAGCAACGCTGCTGAAAGCGAGTGCGTATGAAACACAGCACCGGCTCCCATTGTGCGATAGAGTAGCAGATGAAGTGGGGTCTCGGCTGAAGGCTTCAGTCCATTTGACTCAATAGGTCTGCCATGTCGGTCGATGGCGAGGATATGCTCAACCTCTATCGCGCCTTTGTCCATCCCTGAACTCGTAATCGCGCAATATGCGGGAGCAGCGTCGTCCGGTAACCGCACGCTATAATTTGAGCTTGTGGCAGGCGCCCAGCCCATACGAGAAGCCCACTGGGCCGTCTGGACCAGTTGTTCAGCAATGATCTTGAAATCTGGATAGTGTTTCACGGACCACAACCTGTCGCCTAGTGAAGCAAGTCATGTATAGCGAAATCCGGAGTTCAACGCAATGGCGGACTCGCCAGGGTGTGCATGATTGTGAAGTCAATATCAGGGTGCTCGTCAGATGCTGTTGAATTCATCCCTGTGTGGTACAGGTGTGAGCCTTATGAGAGCGGGACAGGGGTTTGATCTAACCAGGCGTCTTCCTCTCCCTCCCCCTGATTAGAGGCGCGCAGACCCACGAAGTCGAACAGCCGTGGGTCCAGGAGAAGCGGCGGCGCCACGTTAGACAGGGCGGCGAACATACTGTTAGTACAGCCAGGCGATCGGTGCTCCCATTCGCGCAAAAATTCCTTCACCTGTTTTCGCTTGAGGTCTTCTTGTGAGCCACAGAGATCGCAGGGAATAATGGGAAACGCGCGGAGTTCTGCATATCTAGCAAGATCGCTCTCTCTCACAGCGGACAGAGGGCGAATGACCACATGCCGGCCATCTTTCGAACGTAGTTTTGGGGGCATCGTCTTGAGCTTGCCGGTATAGAGCAAGTTTAGGAACAGGGTTTCAACAACGTCATCGCGGTGGTGACCCAGTGCGATCTTGGTCGCGCCCAATTCCATGGCGACGCGATAGAGAATGCCACGCCGGAGTCGGGAGCAGAGCGAACAGGTGGTCTGCCCTTCAGGGATGAGTCGCTTGACGATTGAATAGGTGTCTCGTTCTTCAATATGGAATGGCACGCCGATATCTAAAAGATAGTTGGGAAGGACATGGGCAGGAAACCCAGGCTGCTTTTGATCCAAGTTCACCGCGACAAGGTCGAAGTGAATCGGAGCACGTTGTTGCAAGACCAACAGGACGTCGAGCAGAGCATAGCTGTCTTTCCCGCCTGATAGGCAGACCATGATCTTGTCGCCATCCTCTATGAGGCCATACTCGGCAATGGTTTCTCCGACGAGGCGAAGCAGCTTGGTCTGCAACTGTTCCGTGGCGTCATCCAGTTTGAGATAGGCGCGTGAGGGACTTGCCGAATGTGACATAGGCGGGCATTCTACGCGCTTAGCTATGCGACTGTCGATCTTGAGCCGGGGAAATCATGCGGAAAGATGAGAACCGCTCTGGGGCGAACTTGCAGTCAGTTCTATTCGTGTGCACGGGGAATATTTTCAGGAGCGTGACCGCAGAGTATGCGTTCAAGGCCCAAATAGGCCCCGCTAAGTCGTGCGTCGTCAGCTCGGCAGGGATCGACACCAAGCCTCAGTCCATGCATGCCTGGGTTCAGGCCCGGTTGTACGAGAAAGGCGCTGATCTAACCACACACGTCCCACGACAACTGACCAAGGAACTGGTCGAAGCTGCCGATCTCGTCCTTGCGATGGGGCGAAACCACCAGGTCTTCATTCGAGAACAATTCGGACGCGACGTTCCCCTGTTTAATCAGGTCTGCATCGGCCGCGATCGGCCGATTCTTGATCTGCACGAAGTGATACCGGATTGGGAGAGTGACCATGAACGGGCTCGCGCCTATCTATGCTCGGTGATCGATGTCATCTGGGCCACGGTACCAGCCCTTCTCTCTCGCCTCCGTTAACCCATTTTTGCGGCACATATTGTCTACGCCGGTTCATTCTTGGACTCGATCCGACATTTTTCTTCACGTCATAGACGGCAGACACCGCAATGGCCTCATAAATTGGGGTAATAT
>DATEPD010000248.1:0-4910 GCA_035273365.1 Nitrospiraceae bacterium
CGATCGTCCATCCGGTTGGATCACCGAACGACCAGCTTAGAATCGATCTATCCATCTCCCAAGTCTAGCAGAAGTCCTCACGTGTGCTGGTATGACATAGGGTGAACACGCTCCATACTTTGTTCTTGTGAAGCTCACAGAAGGAAGACAAGATGGGCGTCATCACTTACTGATTCAATCCATGAAGTTGCGCAGAGTGGAGAGCAAGCTGAAAAAGACAAAAACGAACCGTTATACATGTTGGCAGCCAGCGGCGTCGTACAGCTCGTCGCATCCCTCCTAGACTAGGCATCCTACGAGGTTCGCCCGTTGCACGTGGAGCTTGAAACCGCCTTTCATACAGGCCATATTTGAAAAGGAGGATGAACGCTATGAGCAAAGGGAGAGTGCTTGTCGTGGACGATGAGGCAGAGGTGAGGAAATCCGTGCGCCTCATCTTGTCGAAGGTGGGGTACGATGTGATCGAGGCCGAAGATGGGGTCGCCGGGCTCAACGCACTGAAGTCGGGCGATAACCCCATTGCAGTAGATGCAATTATTTGTGACCTCGAAATGCCGAAGATGGGTGGGATACAGGCGATCCCCAACTTTCTTTATGATTTACCGTCGTGTCCGATCATTATTCTGAGCGGATCAGAAAAGCTGGAGAGTGCCAGCAGACTATTTCAGCCAGGCGACCTGTTTAAGGAAGGTGTCAGGGAATTCCTCTCGAAACCGATTGATCAAGAGCGGTTGGTAAATGCCGTCAACAAGGCTGTCAACAAGAGTTAATCGTGGGACGAAGTTCTGACATGATGAAAAAGATTGATGAAGGCTCTGGTAAAAAATGCTGGCCCAACGCTGCGAGAGAAGCCGCCGCGCCCAAGGTTCGTGAAACGATGGTAGGGTCTCACGTCGGCGATCGTCTTCAACATTTCCCGCACTGGAGGGCCTCGATGTCATGGCAAGCACCGGAGTGGAGACTGGTAGTCCCCGTTCCTTGTGGGAACTTCTAATCCAGCGCAGTTACTGAGGGGGTAGCAGGGCATGATGGGGCACTGTGCCCTGCCTGATTGTGCCCGTGAGGTTTCTTGGCGTCGTATTTCAGATCCACATCGTTGCAAGATTATAGCGATCAAACACTGATCGAGTCTTGTGTCTAAGGTGGACTCCTTGCAAAAGCATACTTGCCTATTTTTTACTTGCGAGAAGGCTTCGGGGTATTCTAACAGGCATGAAACGGTGGTACCTGTATCTGTTAATTGTGCCGCTTGGATTGGGGATTTACTTCATTGTCACATTGAATTCTCCAATTCACCTCTTCGACAGGTGGAACCGGGACACCGAAGCAAAGAACTCGCGGAGCGATGCTGGGAAAATGCCGGAGGTAGAAGCGGTCCACAGAGACATACTGGAGCTACGGCGAGCGCATCAGCTGAGACCGCTGACGACACTGGAAGATGGAGCAAAAATACAGGATCTGCCGAATGGAATATACGGGTTCTCCATGTGCGGCGTCGAATCGCTACGCGCGAAACGCGGCAACACATTCTCGTTGGAGATTCATAAGCATGATGATGGGATCGTGTACTATGTCGGCTATGCCGCTGACGACCAGATTGGAAAATATTTCGCTCTTCAAAAAAACTTTCACATCTTCACGTTCCCTCACCCGATGGACAAGGCGTCATCGCTGTTCGAAATTCCCGTAGATTTTGTCTCGAAATGCGAGGAGCGTCCTGCGGGAAATGGTTATCTTTTTGACCTCTTTGTCACATCTATCCCCGAGCTGCAAACTTAGATAGCTATTTGAACTGAGCAATGGGCTGCAGTCTGACCGGGGATCCCGTCCCTGGCCCAGGGAGACAGAGGGGCTCCTGCTCGTTGCCATATTGCTCCTGGGAAACCTTGAGCACCTGCCACCTTGTATAGGTGCAGAGTTCTCCAACAAGGATAGTGCCGTTCTTATCGAGATCTGCGGCACCGCCCAGCCCTTTGAGCAATTGATAGGTGAAGAGCCCATGTCGGCCGGGGCTAAAACTATGGGCCTCCCGGACTGCCCGGTTGCCGATGATCCACATGATCTTGTCTTTCCCGCCGCCTGCCTGTTCCCACAGCGGAGCTATCACATCTGCTGCCTCCTTACTCGATATCTGGTCAAACGAGAGATCGAGTATCACGACGGCCCGCTGAATCGGCAATGACGCCAAGGATTCCTGTAGCCGACGAAGCGAGTAACGTCGCTCTCCTGACGCAACCGTGCTGTCGAACAACATCATCGAGACGGCGCCGGTGGTGGCCTCAACCATGCCTCGTCCCGAGATGGACACATAGACCACGCTGGTGGGATCTACTTGCGTGGGGAGCCACTCTTCCAACACCTGGATCAGATCGTCCTTGAGCGCATGAGTATCAATGAGGGTCTGCACGCGTTCGGACGGAATCCCTGCGATCGATTTCAGGTACGTGGCCATGACGGTTGCATCTCGTGCCGCATACTTGATCTGCGCGATGCCGTTCTCCCGAAACTGCCCCACCCCGATGACGATGCCGACGGCTTTCGGCTGTTTGAGTAGGCTGGTTCGCTTTGGCAACTGGTCGACATCGACCGGCAGCGCCACCGCCTCCGGTGCCGTTGGAAGAGACTCCTGCTTCAACGCCACCAGAAACTTCTTGGCAGACGGCAACTGCACCGATGGAGACCCGGCGCGCAGCACCAGCATCAACTCCGCTTGCACATCGTTGTGAACCCTGCCGACTTTTCCCTCCAACGTCACACGTCTCACCTCGCCAGGCTTCATATCGCCGACAAAAACCATGCTGGGGATCCGCTCGATCACGGGCGGAGTGGCGGTCACCGACAACTCGACAGCCCGTGCGATTCCGGGCCCTTCATTTTTGACTTCAACTTCGATGGCGACGGTCTCACCGGTATGGAGCACCTGATTGCGATGCTCGTGATGGACTATCGCCCGGAAAATCACTGTGGCAGACTCGCCCCCTGCAGCGGTCACAGGAGGGCCTACCGCCGGCTGCGGTGCCACTTTCGGTTTCTCGGGCACGGCTGTCTTGGAGCCGCCGGCATTGCGTGCTTGCGCAACTTCAGTAATCTTGGTGGAGGTTCCGAGGTACGCGGCCATACCATCTGTCACATACCCTATGGCCTCTTTGACAATCGCATCAAGCCCCTTCACCTCACATGAGGCCTTGGTTATATCGACCTCTCCACGGCCGATACTTTGCATCTTCTTACTATAGAGGACGGTCCCATCTGCAGCTGTGTAAGCAAAGTCCAATCCCAGGGTGACCATGGCTGGATAGCTCTTGTCACCCTTTCGAAAGATCGAAAGATCCACAGAGGCCGGGCCCAGCGCCACATCGACATAGCCATCCGGCACCGATGAAGATCCTGATTCATTCGTCTGGACCTTCTCGAAGACGCGGCCTGTCTTTCGCTTGAGCATGTCTTGTAATGGAGCACCGATCGGCAAGGATTGCGACTGGCCACAGGCGTCCTGATAGGTCAGCTGCGCCCCCGCGATACTCGGGCCTGATCGAAGCTGGACGGTCAGGGGGAGCGCGTACCCACTGAGCGCGGCCTCTCGGCTCGAGAAGAGCGAACAGCTCGTCAGCGTCGCAACACACAACCCCGCGACAACCCCTGAGGCCGCACGAAGCAGGAGGGAAGGACGCGCTGAATCAATGACCTGCACAAGTATTCTTATACAGAAAAGCATCCAACCAGCACAACTCGACGACAAGGCCTGTTTGTTTGGTTGATCTGGTTTGTTTTGTTTATCTGGTCGATTTGGTTCATCTGGTTGGTTTCGTTCAACCAAAAACCAGACAAACAAGATAGACCAAACAAACAAGACAATCCAGTCTGCGAGTCGCGTCGTTGACAGCCTCACACCCCTCGGCTAAGTTCACCCACATGACCGTATCTTCTTCGCCGGAACAGGAGTCGCCATTGTCGCCTCGGCTCTCCTGGTCGGCCATTAGCCGACTCATTCGCCTTCAGAACCAGACTGGGACCTGGCTGCTCATGCTGCCGACTCTCTGGTCTTTGGTCCTGGCCGCTCACGGCATGCCTTCGCTTCACTTGGTGGCCATCTTCGTCATCGGATCATTCTTAATGCGCAGTGCAGGAGTCGTATTGAACGATCTCGCGGACCGATCCTTCGATCGACATGTGACACGCACGCGGGTCCGTCCGCTCGCATCGGGTGAACTCAGCCCCACACATGCCTTCGTAGTCCTCGGTTGCTTCCTTTCGCTGGCCGCAATACTCGTGTTATTCCTGGACCCACTCACCATTCTCATAAGTCCGATCGCCATTCTTTTGGCGGGCATTTACCCCTTTGCGAAACGAGTGATCCACATCCCACAAGCTATCTTGGGTATCGCCTTCGGCTGGGGCACTATCATGGCTTGGACTGCCTCTCGAGGGACCATTGAAGCGCCGGCCTGGTGCCTGTTCGCTGCGACGATCTTCTGGGCGATCGGGTACGATACAATCTACGCACTTCAAGATCGGGAAGACGATCGTCGGATCGGCGTAAAATCCTCGGCGTTGTTGTTCGGTGCGTCGACGTGGATTGCCGTCGGCACGGTCTTTTGCACGATGCTACTGCTGCTAGGATTCGCAGGCTGGCTCGCCCACATCGGCTGGATCTATTATGGCGCACTCGCGGCCATTGGTCTGTGGTGTCTGAGACAAGCCCTACAGCTCAAGCAGTCCGTACCGACTCCCATCGCCTTCCACATGTTTCAGCAACATGTGTGGGTAGGAGTCGCTGTCTTTGTCGGAATGGTCGCGGGATTTCTGTTCTAACAGGATGCTAAAAAAAGTCGCTCTTCTCACCCGCCCTGCCCCACCGCGCCGAGACGTGCTTTTTCCCATGCCGTGTTCTCGCGTCGCTCAGAGGCTCA
>DATEPD010000249.1:0-2300 GCA_035273365.1 Nitrospiraceae bacterium
TGGCATCAGCTGCCCATCCGAACCCTGCCATCCCGGCCATGGCAGAGGCCATGGCCCCTGTGCTGAATGTGGTAAAGACACGGCCTAACAGAGGTTCGGGCGTCAATTCCTGCAACATCGCCCACACGACCGGTGTAAACACAGCGGTACTGCCACCGAATACGACAATGAGGACCGCCGCCATGACCGGAGCCTGTAGCATGCCAAGGGTACACACCGCGACAGCGCCTACGGCAAGAGCAGCGGAAATCAACCGTAGGCGCTTTCGGAAGTCTCCTTGATTGATCCAAGCCAACCAGGCGGACGCAGCCAGCATGCCGATCCCGAGCGATGACCACAGCCATCCTAGTTCCACCGGACTCGCGTCGAGGAGTTCCTTCGCAAAGACGGGCAGTATAAAGACAAAGGCACTGGCGCCCAAGCTGTAAAGTGTGGCGGTGAGCATGAGCAGGAGTACCGTCCGATGCTGGAAGAAGACGAACCGAAATCCCACCAACAGGTCATGAATAATCGCGCCTCCGCACTCCAGCCGTCCGCTCCCTCCCTGTGTTTCCCGCAGCCGAATCGGGATGAGGCACAAGACGGAGATCAGGAACGTGCCCGCATTGAGGTACAAGACGTTTTGTGCTCCCATCATCGCAATCCCCAACCCACCGACCGCTGGCCCAACAAGCAGTCCGATATTAACCGTGCCTTGGATCAACGCGTTGGCGGCCGTGAGCTGCGTACGCGACACCATGAGCGGAACGGACGATGCCAATGCCGGACCGAAGATCGTGGACACGATTGAGATCGCGAACACGAGCACGTAGAGTCGTTCTAGCGTCAACATATCCATGGCATATAGCAAAGGGATGAGCGTGACCAGCCCTGTACGGATGGTGTCTACCCAAATCATCACCGGTTTCTTCTTCATCCGATCGAGATAGACACCGATGAGTGGCCCGAAAACCAGCGGCGGAATCGTCTGGAGTAGCCCGATCACCGTCATCTTGAAGGCCGACCCCGTCAGTTCATACACGAACCACAGCAGTGCGACCTTGTTCATGCTGTCGCCGATTTGAGAAATGGCCTGGCCCGAAAACAGTAGGCAGAAATTTCTCGTCTTCAGCAATCCCCATCCCGACCCTGCCCGACCTATCATCGCCTTTTCATTGTCGGCCACGGCAAAACCTCCGCTCTCAGGATGGTGAAAGACTTCTCCAGTGGCATTCTCACTGCACTCAGAGACTCAACATACCGAAGCATACGCCTCGCCTCTTCGTCAGCTGCGGCCTTGCCTTGGACAGGGCGCGTCTTGGCGCGCCAGGGCTGGGCGGGTGAGAAAGTGGACCGGCTGAGTAGGGTGCATAAATGCCCTGTGTCTCGCTCATATCATTCCGGTTGTCGCAGCAAATTCGGTTCTCACTTCCTGAACCTGTGACTCTGCTGCATACACCTCAGGATCTCGATCCACTGCACGGAGAACCTGAGCTAATACTTTTGCACTCGTCGCCACCTCAGGATGTTCAGGGCCAAGTATTTTTTTGCCAACCTCAAGCGAACGCCGAATAAGCTGCTCGGCTTCCCCATAGCGGCCCTGGATAGCCTGACACACGGCGATCGTTCTCATCGTAACTGCCACCATTGGATGCTCGTGACCCAAGGCCCTGGTTGTCAGCACGAGCGACTGTTTCAGCAGGAGATCCGCTTCAGCGTATTCTTTCTTGGAGGCCTTCAGTATCCCCATATTCTTCAGGATGATGGCCACATCAGGGTGATCCGGACCCAGAGCGGCTACCATCACCCCCAGTCCACGTTGGAACATCTGCTCCGCTCGCGCATATTTGTGCTCCTTGGCGTATAGCATGCCCAATTCGTTCAAGCTGTCGGCAAGACGTGGATTGAGCGATCCTATCTGTTCAGCCTGATCGATCGCGGCAAGATAGACATTCTCCGCCTCGCGGTATCGTTCGTGCTCAACGAGAATATTCCCTTCGGTCTTTTTGTTCTCACCACCGACACCACGTTCCTCGCACCACAATCTGAACATGTGTCCCACATCTGATCTTGTGGCGTCGGGTGTGCGCGGTTGGACTGCCGACCCAACCTGCCTATGAGCTCGACTGGGCATGTGATCGTATTCTCCTGTGGCGGCCGCGTGAGCTATCGCTCGAGGCGTGTGACCGAGAGGGTGTGGCCTTTGGGTGAAATCTTGGCTTCGACCTTATCCCCTGGATTCACCCTGTTCTGGACTTTGGTATTATCGTTGAGTTCGAGACGCACTTCTTTACCGGCTTGACTGGTGATGATATAGGACT
>DATEPD010000250.1:0-6336 GCA_035273365.1 Nitrospiraceae bacterium
AGGCCGTGATGCAGGCGGAAGGAAGGGGCTGGGCCACACTGGATTGTCCGAGTGCGCGAGGGATCAATCAATGGTATCCGGCTGTCTACCTGCGTCCTCAGGATCAGCGGCGAATATGGCCTCCGACGTACGAGGGCGCGCCGAATACGCTGCGTGTCGTGTCATTTGAGCAAGCGGCTAGCCGGTTGGTATTGAAGCTCCGGAACTATTGGCTCGGGATCTTGGAGCCCGAGGCGGCAGTTCGAAAATCCAGTTCCTAGTAGGCTAAGACGCGCGCGCGTCAGGGTCATACGTATTGGTCTCCCTTCATGCTCACTTGGGTGAAGGCTGACGGGGGGCTATTAGTCTTTGAAGCCCTCGGAACGGATAGTGTACAATGTTGCGTTCAACTCATACTGTCGCATTGATTAACCCTGTGGAGGAATGCTGTTATGGTCATCCGGAGTAAGGAGGGGAATGTCCGAGGTCTTGTCGCAGGTATCGGTCTGGTCATGGGTAGCTTTGCGTGTACTGCCCTGCCGAATCAACCCTCAGCCATAGCCGCCGGGGTTCCAGCCGGGCAGGCACAAGGATTTTCAGAAATCGTCAAGCAGGTCACACCAGCAGTGGTCAATATCGCGGTAACCGGGGGTGGAAAAAGTGGAGGACGAGGTCGGAGACCGCCATTACCGCCAGGTCCTTTTGAAGGACCTCCGGGTGAAGAGGCGCCAGGGGGTGAACTCCCGACCCCTCCGCCGATGCCTCCCGGTGGAGGGCATGGACGTCCTGATCTAAGCGCCGGATCCGGCGTCATTGTTGATGCGAATGGATATATCGTGACGAACAATCACGTGGTCGAAGGTGCCACGCAAATCACCGTCACGCTCAGCGATCGACGTGAATTCAGCGCAAAAGTGGTGGGAGCTGATCCGAAGACGGACTTGGCCGTGGTCAAGATCGAAGCGAAGAACCTTCCGGCGTTAAAATGGGCTGAGTATGAGAAGTTGGAGGTGGGCGATCTTGTATTGGCCGTCGGCAGTCCGTTCGGACTGAGTTCGACCGTGACCCTGGGCATCATCAGTGCGTTGGGACGCGGCAATGTGGGCATTGCCGACTATGAAGATTTCATTCAAACGGACGCCGCCATTAATCCGGGTAATTCCGGCGGGGCACTGGTCAATCTAAACGGCGAACTCATTGGGATCAATACGGCAATTTTTTCAAGGACCGGCGGGTCTGAGGGGATTGGATTTGCCATTCCGAGCAGTATCGCGTTGGACATCGTTGAGAGTTTGCAGAAAAGCGGCAAGGTCGTGCGCGGCTGGATGGGTGTTGCGATTCAAGAGATCACGCCGGCCTTGGCCAAATCCTTCAAGCTCCCGGAACAGCGCAAAGGCGTACTCATCAGTGATGTGAATGAGAGTGGCCCTTCTCATGCTGCGGGTATCAAGCGCGGCGATGTGGTGATTGCGTTCAATGGGAAAGAAGTCCTCAATGTGAGTCAGTTACGAAACCTTGTCGCACGCACGATGGTTGGCAAGGATGCACAGGTGAAGGTATTGCGAGACGGCAAGGAACAGACCATTGCCGTGAAGGTGGCGGAGCGGCCAACGGATGAGATGTTGGCAAAAAAGGAGCCGTCACCTCCAAAGGACCCGGTCGAGACCGTGAAGCTGCCGGACAATGTCTTGGCTTCTCTTCGCGTGCAGGCATTGGACGCAGCCACGATGAGTCAATTGAACATCCCGGCGAAGATGACGGGTGTGGTCGTGACGTCGGTCGAAAGCGGTGGTCCTGCGGAAGCAGCGGGTCTGCAGCGCGGCGACGTGATTCAGGAAGTGAATCACGAAGTCGTGAAGACGCTTGAGGATTACCAGAAAGCCTCGACTGTCCTGAAAAAAGACGAGTTGGCTGTCCTGCTCCTCAGTCGGCAGGGGAATAGCATGTTTGTTGCGGTCAATCCCCAGTAACACACATGACGCTGGCCGCGACCGCTTGGCATCCGAGCGGTTGCGGCCAACCATCGGATGAACGGTTCGAATGTCCTACAGCCTGAATTCAATCAACCAGTGGTTACAAGACACGATCTTTAAGCCGCTGGAAGATAAGAAAATGCCGGTGATGGAGCACCTCGTGGAGCTTCAGGTCCGGCTGACACGCGTGGTGATCATCACGGCCGTGGTGTTTGTTGGCACATTTTTTTATGCCGATCTATTGGTCAAGTGGCTTCGCATTCCCCTCCAGAATATGTTTATGCCCGGCTCCCTGTCGTGGGCACCGACCGATCTGCCGACCGTTCCGTTCGTCTTTCTGGCGCCGGCTGAGGCATTATGGCAAAACGTCAAGGTAGCCGGACTTTTTGCCCTTGCCGCAGTGACGCCATACATTCTCTGGGAAATCTGGCATTTTGTCGTGCCGGGTCTCCATGCTCAGGAGCGACGTTTCGTAGCGCCATTTGTGCTGTTGACCGCCCTGGCGTTTTACGCAGGGGTTGGCTTTTCTTTTTTTTTCGTACTTCCCTTCGCGCTGAATTTTCTGCTGTCCTATGGCATCAACGCCGGGTTCGTTCCCCAGATCTCCATTGCACAGTACGTCGGATTTGCCCTGTGGTTCCTGATCGTATTCGGGCTGATTTTCGAGGTCCCACTGGCGATTACGCTTATGGCGAAGCTTGGGTGGGTCGATGCGCCCGTTCTCAAGCGGTATCGCAAGTGGGCTCTCCTAGGGTCGTTTATCTTTGCCGCAATTCTTACCCCAACGCCTGATCCGTTCAACCAATGTCTCATGGCCTTGCCGATGTATCTTTTTTACGAAATCGGGATTTTTAGCGCGGGGTTTTTCAACAAGAAGAAGCCGGTGTCGGAAGGGTCAGCTGTGCCGACCGTAGCCACTGCAGTGGCAGGAAATGGCCGGGCGCCGTCGGTGGGACTCCCGAATGTGGGAGATAGCGACTACGTCGGCGTACCGTCAGATCGACGGCGATGATGAGAAGAGCGGATTCGGTGTAACGTGCGATAGAAGGAAAAGACATGGCTCGTGAATTGAACGTCATTCAACCTCCTAGCTCAGGCGGCAGTGATGCCTGCGTATACATGTGGGCCTGCGCGATCTGCGATGAAAACGAAACTTGTCAGAAGGACAAAGAGGGGCACAGTCGTTGGTTGGTGGCGAAACGGATGGAGCGGATCGAATACAAAGTCCTCATCATGAGTAACAAGGGGGGGGTTGGAAAGAGTACCTGTACGACGAATCTTGCCGTGAGTCTTGCACTCAAAGGGTGGCATGTCGGTATTTGCGATATGGACATCCATGGCCCGAACATTCCAAAGATGGTGGGGGCCGAAGGGCAGAAACTCAAGATCAGCAGTTCGGGCGGGATTATTCCGTTTCAGGCCTATAACCTCAAGATCGCCTCGATGTCGTTCTTATTGCAGAATTCTGACGATCCGATCATCTGGCGAGATGCGTACAAGTATGAGTTCATCAACCAACTCTTGGGCGGTGTCGAATGGCAGGATCTCAATTTCTTGTTTGTCGACTTACCTCCCGGAACCGGCAATGAATCGGTCACGACTATCGATCTGCTCGGCAATGTCAGCGGTGCGGTGATTATTACGACGCCGCAGGAAGTGGCCTTGCTGGATTCCCGCAAGTCGGTCTCATTCTGTAAAGACAGCGAAGTCCCGATCATTGGAATTGTGGAAAATATGAGCGGGTTAGAGTGCCCCCATTGCCATAACCATATCGAGGTGTTTCGTACAGGCGGCGGGGAAGCCTCTGCGATTGATATGGGAGTGCCCTTCCTTGGGCGAATTCCTCTCGATCCCGATGTCGTGATCCAGTCTGATGCGGGTGAGCCATTTGCGATGTTTAATTCTGACACGCCGACAGCGGAGTGCTATCACGACATTGCCAACAAGGTCGAAGCGTTCTGCAAGAAGCGTGGATCGCTCGTAAAAATTGCCTCTCCACAGGCGCACGGATGAAGGAGAAACTGTGAAGGCCACAGACGCGACAGAGGGGCTCACGCAACTGCACGAGGCGCAGCAGATTGTGTTAAAGGCCACGCCGACCTTGGGTTTGGAAAAGATTTCGATCCTGGATGCCCTTGGCCGTGTTCTCGGCGAGGACATTGTGGCGGAGCGGGACAATCCACCATGGGACAACAGTGCAATGGACGGGTTTGCGGTGCGGTGGGTTGATATCAGGCAGGAACATGCAATTCAGAAACCGGTGACGCTCGAAGTGATTGAAGATGTGGCTGCAGGCAAGATGCCTTCAAAGTCCGTCGGCACGGGGCAAGCAATTCGTATTATGACTGGGGCTCCACTCCCGAAGGGTGCAGACACGGTCTTGAAGGTCGAAGACACCGAAAATACGTCGGATTCCGTTCGCGTCTTCAAGCCAGAACAGCAAGGCGCCAACATTCGGCCTCAAGGCGAAGACGTCAAGAAGGGCGAGTGTATTATCGGCAAAGGAACCAAGATTCGTTCGGGTGAAGCGGGAATGTTGGCGATCCTCGCCAAGTCGTTCATCTTTACCTATCAACGGCCCAGGGTGGCGATCCTTTCGACGGGTGATGAACTTGCGGATTTGGACGAGCGGTTCAGCGAAGACAAAATCATCAACTCTAACAGCTATGGGATTGCAGCAGCAGTTCAGGAGGCAGGTGGCATTCCTCTGTTGCTGGGGATTGCCAGGGACACGCCTGCGGCCCTGAAGGAAAAGATATCGCAGGGACTGACGGCAGATATTTTGGTGCTCTCCGGTGGCGTGTCGATGGGTGATTACGATTTCACAAAGGCGGTCTTCCACGAACTGGGCGCAGAGATGAACTTCTGGAAGTTGGCGATTCGGCCGGGGCAGCCGCTTGCCTTCGGCAAGATTCAGGGTAAGTTGGCCTTTGGCTTGCCGGGGAATCCCGTGTCGTCCATGGTGACATTCGAGCAGCTCGTACGGCCGGCCATACTCAAAATGAGTGGGCATCGGAGTTATGGCCGTCCGGTTGTGCAGGCGATCTTCCAGGAGGGGTTTTCCAAACGGACGGACCGACGCCACTTTCTCCGCGGTGTGCTCACTCGAGAAGACGGCGTCTTTATGGTTCGAACGACTGGTCCACAAGGGTCTGGCATATTAACCTCCATGGTGAAGGCCAATTGTTTGATCGATATTCCCGTCGAAGTTGAACGAGTGAGCTCGGGAGATCTGGTATCGGTTCAACTGTTGAGCGGAGAAGTCTGGGCCAGCCCCAGTGATCCTGGCCAGACGAGCGGGCATCGCCTCTCCTGTTGCTGAGGCAGCGGATGACCCGGTGAGCAAGGCGTGTGTGGCGGTCGCTCACAAAAGATCCGTGACGCATAACGAAGGGTTCACTTTTTATGGCTGTGCCTATTGTCTCGTTTGTGGGTCGGTCAAACAGTGGGAAGACCACGTTGATTGAGCGTGTGATTCCTGAGTTGGTCCGGGCCGGTTACAGGGTGGCGACGGTGAAGCGTGCGGGACATGGGTTCGACCTCGATACGGAAGGGAAGGACAGCTGGCGTCACAAGCAAGCCGGCGCCAGCAGCGTGCTGGTTCTTTCCAAGGGAAGTATCGCGATGTTTGCCGATACCGATGATCAAATGAGTGTCGAAGACGTGCGGGATCGATTTCTCGATCATACCTATGACCTAATCATTGCCGAGGGATGGAAGCACGAAGGGTATCCGAAAATTGTCGTCGTCCGTGATCAGATCGGCGAAGTTCCTATTTCTACGGAAGGGCTGCTCGCGGTGGTATCGGACAAACCCGTCGATGTATCCGTACCCTTGTTCGTCCGGGACGATGTTGTCGGCGTGGCCGCCTTGATCATGAAGCAGTTTCCAAGATCGCAATCCCGTGCGGAGCATGGACTGGAAGTCTAAGGCAGCCCGCACCCTCGCTCTCGTTGCCGGTACTCTCGCACGTTCACCATTCCTGCTAAGCCACTGATCATTCATGTCCACACCGGTCCTGCATGTCCAACATCTGGTGAAGCGGTTTGGCGAATTCTTCGCCGTCAACGATATTTCGTTCGATATCAGACCTGGAGAAATTCTTGGATTGCTGGGACCGAATGGAGCAGGGAAAACCACCACGCTTCAGATGCTCCTCGGGGTGGTGACGCCGACCGCCGGCTCCATTCATATGTTCGGGCTCGATCTGGTGAGTCACCGTGAGGCCATTCTGCAACAAGTGAACTTTTCCTCAACCTATGTTGGTCTGCCTCAGGCTCTCACAGTCGAGGAGAACCTTTGGATCATTGGGCGACTGTATGGGCTGTCTCATCTCCATGATCGAGTAGACGACATCGTGAAGCGGCTTGAGATGGAGGAGTTT
>DATEPD010000251.1:0-6315 GCA_035273365.1 Nitrospiraceae bacterium
CGGCTTCGGTCTGTGAGGTCAGTAACCCGATGGCGAGATCCTTCGTCAGGTTCTGACCGCCGATCGGCAAGACCGCGGAGTGTCGAATACTCCCATCGAGAAAAATCGCAAGGTCGGTCGTTCCACCACCGAGATCGACCATGACAACCCCCAGATCTCGCTCTTCCTGGCTGAGGACGGCCTCACTGGAAGCCAAGGGTTGCAGCACCATATCCACGACATCAAGCCCCGCGCGATTGACACACTTGATGATGTTCTGCGCTGAAGTCACGGCACCAGTGATCACATGTACGTTGACTTCGAGACGGTTTCCGGACAAACCCAACGGCTCCCGAACTCCTTCTTGCCCATCCACCATAAATTCACGTGGCAGCACATGAAGAATTCGTCGTTCATGGGGGATGACCGCCAAAGTCCGCGCACTCTCGATCGCGCGCTGAATATCTTCTCGCGTGACTTCTGCCTTTTTGAGCGCCACGACGCCCTTGCAGTTCTCCGCGGAAATGTGGCTGCCCGCAATGCCTGTATAGACAGAATTGATTTGGACCGCCGCCATCAGCTCGGCTTCTTCGACGGCCTTCTTAATCGATTCCACTGTACTTTCGATATCGACCACGACACCTTTGCGAAGCCCTCGCGATGGACAGGATCCGACCCCGATGATGTTGAGCATCCCCTCATCGGTTACCTCCGAGACGATGGCACAGATCTTCGTCGTTCCGATGTCCAAGCCCACGAGAATCTGATCACGCTTCGGCACAACCCTCACACCCTTTCTCGCACAATGACACGGTTGTCATATCGCAGATCGATCTCGCTCACCTCGCGCTTTCGACCATCGAATGAATCAGTTTTGAATGACGGTCTCACTTTCCGAAACCGCTCCCACTGATCAACCAGGGAATCGTGCCCGAACTGAAACCGCACCCCATTGGCTGACGCCACCACATTCGAATAATTCGTGAGATTCACTTCAACCCGCCCGTCGAAGGTATTGGCAATGAGCTTAGCCAGTACGACCCCGGACTGAACCGTGTTACGGATGCGTGCCTCACCGCGCTGAAGAGACACAGGGTCCAGCCCTGTCAACAACGGAAGCGTCTGGTCATCCTGCCTGCCCAGTTTGGCCAGGAGATATCCGTTCTCATCGCTCAACCAATGGTCCGTGCCAATCAGAATGATGGCTGCCGGTGTGCGTTCCACGACGGTAACGTGCAATAGATGCGGCGGTCTGCGTTCAACCGTTGCCTCCTTGATCCAGGCATGCGTCCGCACTCGCTCGGCAAGAAACGCCGTACTGACTTCATGGAGTCCCATGCCGGGCTTCAAGACGAGCCGCTCCAACACGTCCGGCTTCGTCACGTGGTGAATCCCCTCAACCTCTACCTCACGGATTTCCAGCCAGCCCTGCAGAACCGGCCCCATCTCTCGCGTGCTCATGGTGAGTCCCCAAGCCACTACCGCAAGACCGACGATCCATTGCCCCACGCGCCACGCGCGTCGTCTCCGGGAGGTGAGTTTTTCTCGCCGCGCCTGTTGCCGTCGCTCCGAAACCTCACTTGCACGCGCACCCTTCCATTGGTTCAGCCGAGGGCCAGCTGCAGGCACTGCACGCTTTCGCAACAACAGCTTCACGACATGCTCCCTTTCCCTGACGGACGGTCAAGGCGGGATGCACGCACCAGTGCGGACTCAAGAATCCGTTCTGTCAGCTCGTCATAGTCAATCTCGGCCTGCGCCGCCGCCATCGGCAGCAAACTCGTTTCGGTCATGCCAGGCGCCGTATTGATCTCCAACACAACAGGACGGCCATGCGGGGTAATACGGAAATCGACCCGGGCCGCACCTTCACAACCCAGCACCTCATAGCTGCGCAGCGCCAACGTACGAATCTGCCGGATCACCGCCGCAGTCAGGGGTGCAGGGCAGAGATACTGCGTGGTTTTCTTTTCATACTTCGCCGCAAAATCGTAAAATCCGCCAGGTGCAACAATTTCCACGGCAGGGAGCACCAGTGGAGAAGCATGGTTCCTCCCAATGATCGAGACCGTGACCTCATGCCCTGGAATGTAGGCTTCGACCATCGCATCCTCGTCGTAGCGATGAGCCAAGACCAGGGCGTCATGCCATTGCACCGGCTTCCGCACAATCGTGACGCCGATCGTGGACCCTTGCGATGCAGGCTTCACGACGATGGGCCAGCGTAATTTCGCCGCCCGCATCACCGTGGCGCATGAGACCTTCTTCCCAATTTTGACTACCGTGCCAGCCGGCACAGGAATGCGCGCCGAGGCCAAGAGAGTTTTCGTGGTGACCTTATGCATGCAGACCGCACTGGTCTGGATGCCGGATCCGGTGTAGGGGATTCCCAGGGTTTCCAAGAATCCTTGAATCGCACCATCCTCACCACCTGGTCCGTGCAACGCCAAAAACACCAGGTCGATCTTCTGGTCGTGCAAATCCTGAGAGAGCGTCGGGCCGACATCAATGGCCACTGCGTTATAGCCACGACGGACCAGCGACCGATGCACCGCAAGGCCCGTCCGGAGCGACACATCGCGCTCGGCAGATTGCCCACCCATCAACACCCCGATGCGGGCGTGGGTCAGAAGGGGTCGCTGTTCCGGACGAGGCTCGCTCATACCGCTACGCCTTTCCCACAATTTTGAGTTCGAGATCTAACCGCACACCCGTCAGACGGCGAATCGCACTGCGGACCTTCCCAATCAGCGCCATGACGTCCGACGCGCGGGCCTGCCCCCGATTCACCATGAAGTTGGCATGCTTCGTCGATACTTCCACATCGCCGACGCGTACACCCTTGAGGCCTGCCGCCTCGATCAATCGACCTGCAGAATCGCCCGGAGGGTTCTTGAATACACAACCCGCACTCGCCATCGCGAGTGGCTGCGTGTCCCGTCGATAATGGAGGTAGTCCTTGACCACTCGCTCAATCTCCGATCGGACCCCTTGCCTCAGCTGAACCCAGACCCCCACGACAATGCCCCGCGGCAGCAAGGCTCGGCGATACTCGAACTTCACTTGGGCTGTTTCCATATCCACGACCTGGCCTTTCATGTTCACCATGCGAACGGCCTTCGCCGAATCCTTCATTTCACCAAGCTTGGTCCCGGCATTCATCACCAGACAGCCGGCTACAGTCCCGGGAATTCCCGCCGCCCATTCCAATCCCGCAAGGGAATGGCGGATGGCATACCCGATCAACGTCGGCATTCCGACGCCTCCTTCGGCATAGAGGACAGACCCCAGTTCTTCCTTGATCCCCCGCAACCGCACCAGACTGATCACGATGCCTCGAATTCCCCCATCTCGGATGAGCAGATTCGTTCCACCCAGGACGAAGCACGGAATCTTGCGTTCGCGCGCCTGCCTAACCACCAGACAAACATCCCCGATATCAGCCGGCTCAACCAAGACATCAGCCGGCCCTCCGATCTTGAACGACGTGTATTCTCGCAAGGGAGCTTGGAAAGACACAGATCCCCGAAGACCGGCCATCGCAGCCCGTATATCCGCCTGCGTGAATCGCGCATGAACATTTGCAGCTGTCGTGACACGTCGACGACCTCTCGTCATGGCATCATGCGGTGGGTCTCAGTCGGGCCAACAATCCGAGCCCCGTCTTCCAAATATCCCCCGCCCCTAATGTGATCACGAAATCCCCCGATTTCAGATGAGGCAGCACCTGATCCACCAGTCTGTCTTTTTGTTCCACAAAGGTCACGGACGGATGGCCTGCCGCACGAACAATGTCAGCCAACTTGGCGCCTGACACTCCGGGAATCGGCTGCTCTCCTGCCGCATAGATATCCGCCAAGAACAACACATCCGATTGATCGAACGCTCTCGCAAAATCCTCCATCAAATCCCGCGTTCTGGTATAGCGATGCGGCTGAAAGACCACCACCAACCGCCGGTCCCCCCACCCCTGCTTCGCCGCAGCGAGAGTGGCCTTGATCTCAGTCGGATGATGCCCATAGTCATCCACGACCATGATCCCATTTGCTTCACCTCGAAGATGAAAGCGACGCTCCACTCCGCTATAGGCCGCCAGCGCTTTCCTGATGAGGTCCACCGGCACATCCAATTCAATGCCGATCGCAATCGCCACGAGCGCGTTGGAGACGTTATGTCGCCCGGGCACTGCCAGGCGGAACGGGCCCAAATTACGCCCACGGTACTGCGCCCGAAATTCGGCGCCCCATTGGTTCAAGTTGATCTCTGTCGCAAAGAAATCCGGCGTGACACCCTCGTGCTCACTGAGCCCGTACGTCTGATAGCGCTTCACGATGTTCGGAAAGAGAGCCCTGAGCCGATCATCATCGACACACAACACGGCCAATCCATAGAACGGGACCTTATTAATAAATTCGAGGAAGCACTCGTTGATGCGCTCCATACTGCCGTAGTGATCGAGATGTTCCCGATCGAGATTCGTGACCGCGACAACGGTCGGAGACAAACGAAGAAACGACCCGTCGCTCTCATCGGCTTCCGCCACGAGGAGCTCGCCTCGGCCAAGGCGGGCATGACTCCCCAACGCATTCACTTTGCCTCCGATCACCATCGTCGGGTCCAACCCGCCCTGCGCCAGCACATTGGCCACCATCGACGTCGTCGTGGTTTTTCCATGAGCGCCAGCGATGGCAACCCCGAATTTCAACCGCATCAGCTCCGCGAGCATCTCAGCCCGAGGAATGACAGGAATCTGCTTCGCTTTGGCCGCCATGACCTCAGGGTTCTGTGCTGACACGGCTGAGGAGATGACCACCACTTGGGCCTCTCCCACGTTCGATTCCTGATGGCCGACAAAGACGCGCCCGCCGAGTTCTTCCAATCTCCGCGTCGTATCGGAAGCCTGCAAGTCCGAGCCCGTCACTTTGTACCCCATCGTCAACAGCACCTCGGCGATCCCGCTCATCCCCGATCCTCCAATTCCGACTAAATGAATCTGTTGCGTCTTGCGAAACATTGTCGTGCGCCTTACTCCACCACCCCATGAATACGACTGCGGTCCCTGCCCACGTTGCCCGATACCATTAGACTCCTGCCGCTCTGACAGAATGGTTGACATCATGATGGCCCCCCATAAGTAGGTAGCATTCACGAACAATCACTTCGGCCGCATCAATTCGTCTCATCGAAAGACTCGCTTCCCCCATAACTCGCAATCGCTCCGGATCTCTGAGAATGGCAGCCACCGTGCGAGCCAGCAGAGGTCCCGAGAGCGCAGACTGTGAGAGCACCACGGCAGCCCCCGCTGCTTCCATCACCTTGGCATTCCGCGTCTGGTGGTCGTAGATGGCAGAGGGCAGCGGTATGAGGATCGCCGGCTTCCCGCAGGCCGTGAGTTCAGCCACCGTCATGGCTCCAGCTCTCGCCACTACGAGATCCGCCTGCCGTAAGGCCTCAGGCATGTCATAGAGAAACGGGACGACCTGTGACTTGATCCCGGCACAACGATAGGCCTCGGCGACTCTCGCATGATCGGACTCGCCGGTCTGATGGGTCACCGTGAGACGTGGCAATTGCGTCACCAGTTCGGGCATCGCCTCCATCATCACTGTATTGATCGCCTTCGCCCCCTGGCTTCCCCCGAAAATCAAGAGATGGAATGTCCCAGACTTTTCCTGCCTCTGTTGAATACCCTCCAGAAATGCCTTGCGGATCGGTGTTCCCACCACACGCACCTTGGAACGATCAAACTCGTGAGTCGCCGATTCGAATGCGAGAAAGACTCGCTGCGCGAATGGCCCCACCGCCTTGTTGGCCATGCCGGGATTTGCATTTGGTTCGAGAATCACGCGTAACACTCCCCTCAAGGCTGCAGCAAGCACCATCATCGGACTTGTATAGCCGCCGACCCCGATGACCAGATCAGCCCTTCTCGTTCGCAGGATCCTTAGGCACTGCCACAAACTGACCGGCAGCGCACACAAGCCCGTCAATGCCCCCAGAAGCCCCTTGCCCATCACCGGCTTTGCACGGATCAACGCCAGGTCGAATCCCTCATGGGCAAGCACGTTCGATTCCAGTCCGCGCGCCGTCCCCACGAAGAGCACCGTGGTCCTGGGATCACACCTGAGAAACTCTCGCGCTAACGCCACAGCCGGATAGAGATGGCCACCGGTTCCTCCTGCTGCAATGACGATCGTCATTCGTGATCCGACCCACCACGTGACCCACCGGTATGCCGGTCCCGGGAAATACTGAGCAAGATCCCTACGCCGATCAAACTGACTACCAACGACGACCCTCCATAGCTGACGAACGGTAAGGTGAGGCCTTTCGTCG
>DATEPD010000252.1:0-11449 GCA_035273365.1 Nitrospiraceae bacterium
CGAACGACGAGCCCTCCTGCTGCGAGTGGCGCAATCGGCTGGAAGCACGAGAAATACGATCGCCCTGCTCGGACTCGGAGCACTCATGCAATTGATCCTCCTGGCCTCCGTATACTTTCTGATCCATCACGATGTCACCCAGCGACGTCGCGTAGCCGCGGAGCTACAGAGCCGAGGTGAGCTGCTCCAGGCCGCGAATAAGGAATTAGAAGCGTTCAGCTATTCCGTGTCACATGACCTGCGCGCCCCACTTCGTCATATCGACGGGTATGCGGCCTTGTTGTCCAAGTCCGCCGGTGAGGCGCTCAACGACAAAGCGCGCCGCTATTTGCAGACGATTTCAGACTCCGCGAAGCAGATGGGACAACTCATCGATGACCTGCTTGTCTTTTCCCGTATGGGTCGCCAGGACATGCTCCGTACGACCGTCAACTTGGATCAACTTGTCAAGACTGTCCTTCACGATTTACGTCTTGACTTGCAAGGGCGGACAATCTCCTGGACAATGCACCCACTACCTAACGTGTTGGGAGATCCGGCGATGTTGCGCCAAGTCTTCGTAAATTTGATCTCCAATGCGATAAAATTCACAGCCACAAGGCCGGAGGCCAAGATTGAAATCGGCGTCGTCACGCGAAAATCAGGTGAGGCCGAGGTGTTCGTGCGTGATAATGGGGTAGGATTTGACATGCAGTATGTCGACAAGTTATTCGGTGTGTTTCAGCGTCTACATCGAAACGACGAGTTTGAAGGTACCGGTATCGGTCTCGCCAATGTCCGTCGAATCATCCATCGGCATGGCGGACGGACCTGGGCCGAAGGGGCACCGGACCACGGGGCCACCTTTTACTTTTCGCTCCCACTCGCGAGGCCCCTCAGATGACCACGGTCAAACCTATCTTGCTCGCAGAAGATAACCCGCGTGATGCCGAGCTTGCGTTGGCCGCTATGGAAGAACATCATATCGCCGACAAGGTGGTGGTCTGTCACGACGGCGCTGAAGTCCTCGACTATCTCTATTGTCGAGGACTCTTTGCCACCAGGCAGCAGGGCAATCCTGTGGTCGTGTTCTTGGACCTCAAAATGCCGAAAGTCGACGGGCTGGAAGTCTTGAAAACCATTAAGAACGACGTGAACCTGAAACCAATTCCCGTGGTCATGCTCACGTCCTCGCGAGAGGAGCGCGATTTGGCCCAAAGTTATGCGTTGGGTGCCAATGCCTACGTCGTGAAGCCCGTTGAGTTTCACCAGTTCATCACGGCTGTCAAGGAACTCGGTGTCTTTTGGGGCGTGATCAATGAACCGCCTCCCGAAAGTTCTGAGCCGATTGAATAGTCTCCTCACAAAGGACCTGTGAAAACCCCGCTCCGCATACTCCAACTTGAAGACAATGCGGTTGATGCCGAACTGATCACCGCCACCTTGACTGAGGGCGGAATCCCTTGTCAGTCGCAACTCGTCGACACACGTCAGGCATTTGTGACGGCCCTCAAGGAGGGCCGTCTGGACCTGATCTTGGCAGACTATTCGATCCCAGGATTCGACGGCATGACGGCGCTCACCTTGGCACGTCAGCACTGTCCTGACGTGCCTTTTCTCTTTGTCTCGGCCACCATTGGAGAAGAACTTGCGATCGACGCCATGCATCAGGGCGCGACGGACTATGTGCTCAAGCAACGACTTGGTCGACTGGTGCCTTCGGTTCAGCGCGCATTACGTGAGCTCGATGATCGCGCTGAACGGAAACGGGCGGAAGAGGCCCTTCGCCAAAGCGAGAAACAGTTTCGGCAGTCTCAGAAGATGGAAGCGGTTGGCCGATTGGCTGGAGGGATCGCGCATGACTTCAATAATCTCCTGACCGTCATTATGGGCTACAGCCAAGTTCTATTGACGGAACTCGGCCCTCAACATCCCCTTCGTGGAAAGATCGATGAAACACTGAAGGCCGGCGAACGGGCTGCGACGTTGATCCGACAACTGCTTACATTCAGCAGTAAACAATCGCTCGATCCGAAAATTCTGTCGCTCAATACTGCGGTCATGAATTTGGAAAGTTTGTTGCGCCGCCTCATCGGCGAGGATATCCAACTTGTCAGTACGCTCGATCCGATGAATGGGCGGCTGCGCGCCGACCAAGCCCAGCTTGAACAGGTACTGGTCAATCTCGTCGTCAACGCACGGGATGCCATGCCGAAGGGTGGAACGCTTACGATTGAAACGGCCCAGGTCGAACTGACACGCAGTCCGGTCTATCACCTCACCCCATTGCCTCCGGGTCTCTATGTCCGGTTAGCCGTCAGTGATACCGGTTGTGGCATGGATCGCAACACACAATCCCATATCTTCGAGCCGTTCTTCACCACAAAAGGAGAGGGGAAGGGCAGCGGTCTGGGCCTCTCAACGGTGTTTGGGATTGTCACCCAATGCGGCGGGGCCATCGACGTTACCAGCCGAGTGGGCCAAGGTACACGCTTCGACCTATATTTCCCGAGCGTCGAGTCCGACGTCCTCACCACCGCGCCAACTCAGCCCAAGCGGCAACCACAGAGAGGTACGGAAACGATTCTCTTGGTGGAAGATGACCCAAGTGTCCGTACGCTCGTGCGAGATGAACTGCGGAAGTTGGGCTACCGTGTTCTAGAAGCCAAGAATGGGGTTGAAGCCTGCTTGCTGGCAACGCAACAAACAAGATTGGTCCAGCTCCTTCTGACTGATGTCGTCATGCCCGGCATGGGCGGACGGGAGCTGGCACAGCATCTCTCCGTGATCAAGCCGGATTTACGAACCCTGTTCATATCTGGATATCTGGATGATGTCGGCATTATGGCCGGACAAGAAGAGGGCACGAGCAGTTTCTTGCAGAAACCCTTCACTCCTGAAGTGCTCGCCCGAGCGGTCCGCAATTTGCTCGATGTCAGCACGCCATCAGCCAGGACCGGTGCCGCCTCTTCATGGACACCTCAAAACCCCCCGCGCTGACCTGCGAGGTTCGCATCGCAGCCGTTGCTCCACTTCCTCGTATGATTTGACGCTCCGTACCGGCTCTCTCTATACTTGATCCTGAAATATGATGGTGCAGGACAACAGCGTCCACCGGTCTTTCCTCATTGCCCAAGTTCTCCTGGGTCTCATCGTCGTCATGTTCAGCGAATCTTCGACGACGATGGCTCAGACCCTCACAGAGGATCAACTTGGAGACGGTTTATCCATTTCCGTCTGGAATCCTCACACGCAATGCCCAGACGTCGCCCCTTTGGTCGCTGTCGAGATCGACCCCGATCGCTATCGCTTTACCGTGCACTACTATCAGCAAGATGGTTTCTCAGACCCGCTCGATATTCACCAGTGGCAAGAGCGAACCGGTCACGACCTGGTATTCAATGCCGGCCTTTTCCGTGAGAATTATGCATATCTCGGGCTCCTCTATGGAAACGGCCGCTCATTGGGGAGCAAGCGGCACGTCACATGGCTGGGATTGTTTGTGGCTGAGCCGGTGGAAAATCACTCACGCCGTGCGAGGGTCTTGGACTTGACCTATGACGTCTTCGACGAACGACAACTTCCCTATCGGGAGGTTGCGCAATCTCTCATGCTCCTTGACCGGACAGGAAAAGTCCGTGTGCGTCAAACCGGAAAACGTGCGCATCAAACCCTCGTCGCAGAACAAGATGATGGGCATCTCCTGGTCCTTAAGACCACTGAAGTGGTGTCTCTTCATGCCCTCGGAGAATGTCTGCGAGACGCCTTTCCCTCTCTACGCCAGGTCATGGCCATGGATGGAGGATCCTCTTCCGATGTCGCCGTTAGCCCCTCGCTCCGACAAGCCACGGCTAAGATGGCGGGGGTACACCCCTGGATACACCTGTTAGAAGGCACCACAGCCCACATCGGACTTCCAGCCGTGATCGGGATCAGCCCTCGCCGCGACCACACGGCAGACAAAGCTCGGTAGACTGGATCAGCCAGTCGAGACGGACGTCGAACCAGCTGGTTGGAGAACACCCTTTCGAATCGGAAGATCTTCGATGATGCATGCGTCAGGGAGGTGAAGAGACACCCACCCAGAATACCCAAGCGAGACTAACGGGGTGATGCGTGATGTTGGAGGATTTCTCCAATAGCCTCTAGCGACGCTCCGATTCAACTGGAAAGCCGGCGGCAAGCCAGGCATTCATACTGCCGTTTACGTTGTACACATGGCGATAACCTAAGTCGGCCAATGTTTCCGCCGCGATGTTGCTGCGATGACCGGATTGGCAATAGACGACAATGTGGTCGTCCAATTGTACGCCGAGCTCACGATGGCGTGTTTGAATTTCACGGAAATCGATGTTGAAATCTGTTCCGGGGATGAAGCCTTGCGCATGTTCTTCGGGGGAACGCACATCAATTAACACAAAACCTTTTTGGGTACTCGACGGGGCTTTCGTCAATCCAGCCTTCAGTTGCTGGACCGTCAACAGATATGAGTGGTTGGCCGATACTAAAGTCACTGTCGCGGTGAGCACCATAATCAGGGCGGCGATGATAAATGCGAGTCGTGTATTCATGATGAATCTCCCGGTACAGCCAGAAAGATATTCGACAGAGAATAACTTTGCCTATTATCATAGGGGTCGTATGAAGATCTGGTCAAGTTTCATATGCGCGCTTGTCTTGTTGTTGGCTGGCTGCGGAGAAGGTGCGAAGCTTGTGCAGGATACAGGCGATGGAGGGGTAACGACGTACCCCTTCAAGGGTGAGCAGGGCTCTCTCCTTTCTCCGTTTCGGGAAGAAGCCCTCGCCTTGATGCGGGATAAATGCGGCGGCTCCTATACAATCGTGCGGGAGGGGGAAGCAAAGGGAAGGGCACGTGTCGTCGGCGTTGAAGGATCTCAGGAATTCGTGCAGGAGCGGCGGTGGGGGATTCAGTTTCAGTGCAAATAGAGGGCCGTTAACATCCAATAGGCTGTTCAAAAATGTTTTTGCCTCAAGGTCAATGCGAATGAAGAGCTGAGCGCGTACCCTCTGGATACGTTGAGGGTTTGAACGATGCGAGAACAAAACTGGCGGACGTTTACAGTCGAGCGCTAAAAACGAGTCGGTTACGCGCCAATCAGGTCGTCGATGGTCAGCAAACTGACTAATGTTAGCCCTTGAGCTTGAACCTTGTGCCGCCCATCCTGTTCCTTCCGATCTACAATCACCAACGCATGCGTCACAGCCAGGCCGGCATCTCTCGCAGCCGCAACAGCCTTGAGAAGCGATCCCCCGCTCGTCAGCACATCATCGACGATTACCGCTCGATCTCCTGGCTGAAACGACCCTTCGATGAGTTTCCCGAGCCCATGATCCTTCGCCTGCTTCCGCACCACGAAGGTCCGCCACGTTCGTGGTGGCTGGGCCGCAAAAGCAAAATCCGAAATACTGGTGGCAATAGATATTGCTCCGATCTCCAGTCCGCCAAGGCAATCGAATTTGACCGAACGCAACGCCTCGTATGCCAAGTTGGCTACAAGACGTCGGGATCCAGGATGGGCCATCAGAGACCGGCAATCAACGTAGAAGGGACTCTTTAAGCCAGAAGCGAGTGTAAACCCTGTATCGGGATCCCACTTGAATGATTGGGTCTCACGAAAGGCTTTCGCTAACTCAATTTTGAGAGGTAACATCTTGTGACACGATTATTTCCTACAATAACGCCATCCATTCTACACTTGGCGAGGGCGAAAAAAGAATCCTCCCAGCCGCACATTTATTCTGCTTCTTTGCCGTGAAAATACATCCCGCGATTCTGTTCAAGAAAAGCGCTTGATCTGCTCAGCCAACGTATTCGCGACAAGATTCAGATCGAATGGCCAGGCGTAACGGAGTTCGACCCCGGGATGTTGCGGCCGCAAATGATCGAGAATTTCCGGAATCTCAATCTCCGAGTGAGAACCGCCAGGCGTAAACATCGTGGTGGTGACGGTAATGTGTGTCGCGCCCTTCTTAATAAGGTCCTCCACCGATTCTTCCAACGTCGGCGCGCAGAACTCGTTGTACGCCACCGCGAACAGCATGTCCCCCAGGCTGGCTCGCAATTGAGCCGCCACCGCCTCAAGTCCTGATTGATAGGGATCTGTCTCAGGCGTCCTCGGCCACCGGCGAATTCTTGTATCCAACTCACGTTCCTCTGCCGACATCGTCGTGCCTGCCGTTCGCCGTTGCCCTTCCAACCGTTTCAATTTCGTGATCAATTCCTGCGGGCAACCTTTGGGAATACCCCCGTGTCCCACGAGAATCACTCCTCGTACAGCAGTCGCCATCAGCGCGCTCCTTTCCTCGGCCTTGAAAATTTACACATGATTGCGCAACATCAGCTCTTTCGGATGCGGATTGAGATAGACTTGATCACGGATATAGTCGACGTCGAAGATTTGGACATAGTGCTTGATTAGAGTTAAAGGGACGATCAAGGGCGTGAGCCCGTGAAGATAATCTGCAATCACGCCCAGCACCTCCGCTTTCTCGTGAGTGCTAAGCCGTTCCTTGAAATACCTCAGAATGTGCTGGAGCACGTTCACGTGCTTGCGCACCGTCGCCTTCACGGCCAACACTTTCATGAATTGTTCCCCATACCGGTGGGCGAGTTCCTTGGGACTGTGCTGGTGTGCCTGGCCGACTAGCTGCCTGAGCCCTTGATATTGCTGCGGGTGATGGGCCAACAGCAAGTACTTGTGGATGGTATGGAACTGTATCAGGGCCTGCTTTGTGACTCCCATCTGGACAAAGTCTTGCCAGCGGCGGTAACAAAAGATTCGTTCAATAAAGTTCTCTCTGAGCACAGGATCACAGAGTCGCCCTTCTTCCTCGAGTGGAATAAGCGGAAACTGCTCGATAAATGCCCGTGCAAACAGTCCGACTCCCTTCCGACTGACCACCCCTTGCTCATTGTAGATACGAACGCTCTCGATACCGCAGCTCGGCGACCCCTTTTTAAAGACGTAGCCGGATAAATCCATATCTTTGAGTTGCTCGATACGATTCGCGCTCATCGCCTCCAGTGTGCGCGTGTGATCTGTCCCACTCTTGATCGTCATGAGTCGGGGTTTCTGAACATCACCGACCAGCCGCATCGCTTCGCGAGGAGTGCCCAGTCCTGCCTCAACCTCTGGACAGACGGGGACCCACTCCACATAGCGGCCCAACACCTCCTTCAGAAACTCGTCCTGTTTATGTCCCCCGTCGAAGCGGACTTCGTCGCCAAGGAGACAACGGCTGATGCCAAGGCGGAGCGGAGCGGTCGCCTTCTCGTCCCCTGTTGAGGGCCGAGGGCTCATTATTCCTCGTGGATTTGCCTGGAAGACTGGAGACATCATACTCTTTGAGTCTGTTGCTGCGACAATTTATCGGCCTCGTTCTCGTTCAGAGTGGTGACTATCGCCCAGGTCTGCCATGTGGCCCCATCTCGCTCTTATAGAGTTTTTCGCCGTTGATGCGTGTGATCGCGATCTCGCGCACCCCCTCCTCTCCCTTCACGCCCAGTTTCACTGCTGTGCCAGCCTCTCCGCGTACCATCTTTATCACCTGCTCATAGGTTTTACCGGTGACTGCTGTGCCGTTTACCGTCACCAATTCATCTCCGCGCTTGAGGCCTGCTTGCTGTGCTGGCCCCTCCGGATGCACATGGGCTACGTATAACGAAGCCGGGTCGCCGATATGCTCCGCCCCTACCCGTAACGACACGCCAATCACGCCATTAGGCAGATTGATCTCATCTCCCTGTGGTTTCTGAGTCTGAGTCCCCGGATTGTCCTGTCCCTCCACAGCCAGCACATGACTTACGCTGCCTGACAGAGCACACAAAACGATCAGAAAGAGAAACGGTACCATGTTGTTTTCGTTTGTGTTCATATGATTCCCTCCTTAATTAAAGCAGGGCCATGGCATACATTCTTTTTATCTCTTCAGCACGACCGCCCGCAAGGCCGATTCCAGCGTCGGATAGTGAAAGCTATATCCCCCGGAGAGCGCCTTCGTCGGATTTACCCGTTGGCCCGTGGTCATGAGCGTCCCCAGTTCCCCCAGTACAACGTGCAACGCGAAACCCGGCACAGGAAGCCAGGACGGCCGGTGGAGGACTCGCCCTAGTGCTTCGCAGAACCGGTCCATTGTCACGGCCTCTGGTGCCACCGCGTTGACGGGACCGGAGATGCCTGGCGTCATGAGTATCCACTGGATCAGGCCGATGTGATCATGCCGATGGATCCACGATACCCACTGGGATCCCGGCAGGATCGGGCCGCCCGCGAAGAGCCGGAATGGCAACAGCATCTTCGGCAGAGCACCGCCGTCTTGCTCGAGCACCATCCCGGTTCGCAACATGACGACTCGCACACCGAACTCCGCAGCCCGAAGTGCCTCCGCTTCCCACGCGAGACAAAGATCGGCTAGAAATCCTTTGCCGCGTGCAGCGCCCTCATCCAGCACACGATCATCGCTGGCTCCGTAGTAGCCGATACCAGAGGCGTTGACCAGCGAGCGGGGTTTCGCAGTGCGGCGCGACATGGCTTCTGTCAGAAGCCGCGTGGTGAGGACCCGGCTTTCAGTGAGCCATCGCTTGCGGGCTTCAGTCCAGCGGCCATCGGCAATCGGTGCACCGGCGAGATTGACGACGGCGTCGGCACCTTCAAGGCAATGCTCCCAGGCTCCTGCCTCTCGGCCATTCCACTCGACGGCCGTAACGGTTGCGCCACACAAACGTTGTGCCTCTTGTCTCCTCCTCGTGAGGAGAGTGACCCGATGCCCTTCCTGACAGAGCAGGAAACATAAGGGCCGACCGATGAACCCCGTTCCACCGGCCACGACGATCTGCATGGTCTTATACTCTATCAGGACTAACCAGCAGGACCGACGAGGGAACAGTCGCCGAGCTCTGTGTCTTTCCCACAGACTTTCTGATCTTGGCTATCCCCATTCGATCCACTGGAACCCTCGAAAGCGATGACAATGGTGAACAGAGTGCTTCTTCCGTGACACCAGGCCCACTGAACTCCGGCTCCACCATGTGTTTGAGCCCGCGCTTCACGATCACACACCCGTGTCCACCCTGACCGTGGCGTAGAAGTTACCATCAAAGTTTGATGGCATAAACGTAATGCCGGCATTCGTCTCCTCCATGCCCTCAATTTATACGGCCTACGATTGCACATCAAATGGTCCAATTAGACCTACGGTAGCCTCAACCTCCGATGATGGGTATAATCATGTCGCATGCGTAATTCATCGCCCGTAAACTGCTTAGGAGGTGCATGATACACCTTGCACTACTGCTATCCGCACTAGCTTTTAGTATTGTGGCATTTCCCTTTCCTCCTTCATGGGCCTACCGGGACTACTTCACGGCGGAGCAAAAGGCGCTACTAGAGAAGATTCAAACTGTGCGTATCGAGGCAATTGCCCTTGCAGACCAGGGAGCCGTTGATGCTGCGCCGATTACTGAGCTGGTCGCTCGCCGGATGGGTGAATTGGGATTCACGGTTGTACAAGAGGCTGGCAAACCCCAGGACGCGGTGGTCAAAGTCAAATGCGAGCAGCGAAAAACGTGGGAAGGTACAACTCCTTCTGGGGGGGACGCGGATTTACCCGATGCCCCGTCGCGGTTGTGGAAAGGCCCTGCCTGTCAGATGACCTATCGTCTCGGTGATACGAAAGTCAAATGGCAGAAGGAGGTCCGAACCGAGTTTGAAGATGCGGGGCAAGCTGCGCAATCAGCCAATGCGGGGGATCCGGCATCCTATGCCATGGGCAAATTGAGGGAGGCACTCGAGGCATATGAATTTCCCTTGTTGCTGACCGCTGAATGGGGTCAATCGGCGCGACTTCTGAACCTGCTTGATCGGTCTGATACATCAAAGTCCAGAAAATTGAAAACTATCTCTCTCTTGGGCGAGATGCAAGCCGACGAGGCCTTGCCGAAACTGAAAGAGGTGCTCAAAGATCGTGATCTGGCGAAGCAAGCGATTGGGGCGATGGGCCATCTCGGCAAAGAGGGAATTCCACTGTTTGTTGAAATCATGAATACGTCACCGGACATCGAAGTGCAAGCCGCAGCTGCCAAGGGGTTGGGCCAACTCGGCGGAATGCATGGGGATGCTTCAGTCGTGCTGCCACTAGTAGCCAAACTCAAGGATCCCGAGACAAACTGGTACGTGCTCACGGAGGTGGCCTGGGCCCTGGGGAAAATTCCTGACAAACGATCGGTTCAACCGCTCTACGATCTCGACAAGACACTACAAGCCATACGCGATCCGGAGCACGTGCCGTTGAAGAAACTCAAAGAAGCTGTGTTTTGGGCGATCAAACAGTGCGATCTGTGGGACAATACCGTTAATTGACAATCTTCTGAGAGCGCCCTCCGAGCCGGGCGAGAGCCAGCTCGGAGATCACGCGATGGGCACAATCCCTTCTTCGATCTTCTTTTCCAACAAGAAGACGCTGTCCGCTCGATCAAAGCAGTATTACTACAAACAAAGACTTATAGGCCCCCCCAACTTAGGAAAGGAGCACCAAACTCAGGAAATGCTCCGGGTCAGCTTGACGATATGACAGGAGTTTAGGTTCCGCTGATTTCTTCCGCGTCCACCATGACTGTCCCATCAGATTGCAACCAAGAAGGAGAAGGGAGTTCTACCCGCTCCCTACATGCGCTCGTGAGAATATCCATTACTTGGCTTTGGACAAATGCTCTACGGCGGCTTCGGCGTGCTCGGTGCCCACGTCGGCGTGACCAGCTTTGCCATGTTCTATGGCTTCTTTGAGATGCTTCATCCCTTCGGCGACATGTGAGCTTCTGCCGCCTCTCTCAGCATACTGCAGCGACTTTTCCGCATGTGTCACAAGCGCTTCAGCATGACCCTGTTTGCCGTGGTCCACCGCTTCCTTCGCGTGCGCGATGGCGTCCTGGACGTTACTGGCGGGGGACGGCTGGGCGTTCACCATTGGCACACTCACGAACGCTCCAAGCGCAGCCAGAATGAGGGCACCACGGTAGAATTTGCTGATCATCTTTGTCTCCCTCCATGGTTAGAATTCACTGCCCCAAAAAACGCCTGACCTTAACACAGCCTTTCGGTAGCCTGTCAAGAAGATCTGGCAGAGGAAGGTGCGGAGGCGAGTGACGGTTGGTCAGTCGACGGAGCCGTTAGACTTGAGGCGTGCGATCCTGCCTATCGTGATGGACTGATAACTGGTGAACTGGCCTCCCACGTATAGGTTTCCGCTTTTATCTCCCGCTGGCGCGATGCTGAATACCGTATTGTTGAACCCTGTCCCCGTGGCAAAGGCCGGATCCACCGTTCCGTTCGCCTGGAGCCGTACGAGGTCATTCACCACCGTCCCGTTGTAGCTAGTGAAGGCGCCGCCTACATACACATTCACATTTCCGCTCCCATCACCCAATGACGCGACGCTGAATACCGTATTGTTG
>DATEPD010000253.1:0-12152 GCA_035273365.1 Nitrospiraceae bacterium
TTTCAACACCTTGAGATATAAAGTAAAGAGAGCTGGATCTTAGCCTTGGATTACGGGGATAGCAAGCGTACAAAGGACCTGCAAGATCGACCCAAAAGTCCTAGAGGTTGTTATGCTAAGAAGCATCGCCGGCACAGATTAGAAGCCAGAGTGTTTGCAGAGTCCATTGAAACGGCGTAGAGGCAAACCTTAACCCAACCCGATCTTTTTTGATTCACTTGATCCTTTTTTTTGATTTAACTAGCGAATCTTGAGGGACTTTTCGAGTGTTAGGAGGGGTGGGTGCCATAAGACCTGACGGCATACGTAGATGGGAGGGTGGCATTTGGCCAATCTGATCCCATTCTGGCTCCAGGGCCGAAAAGGCCTTGGCTTTCTTGCGTCGGTGAATCTGAGTCTCTATACGAGGACGATCTCGACTTTGCATGTCGTGGATGCGAGGCTGGTCAGAGGCCATTGATGTCCCAAGATTTGTGAGAAATCATTTTCTTTTTTTAGATTAGCATCGGATGATTTCCCGCGTCAACGAAGGCAAAGCCTTAATATTCTTGACACTACGAGACTATTTGCTATGGTTCTGACAGGAATACTTGCTTAAATGACATGAAGGACAACCACCATGGCTAACTATTCAAGACGGTATGTCATCTCCCTGATGGCCTGGACCTTGGCCACGCTGTTCTTTTCTTCTCTGGCCTGGGCAGCAGATGACTTGAGCTCGATCCGATACGGAGAACCAGCTTTGGCCTATTCGTCCGGCTCAATCCAGCATTCGACTCCGCAGGATGGGTTTGTGAACGCGATAACCGGCGACAATCAGACGACCGGGCATCACAACATATTGGGAAGCCGAGATGTACTCTACCTCAGGCTGAAGAATCCCGGCGATGTCGCGCTTGGAGATCTTTTCACCATCTATAAACGACCGCGCAAGGTATTCCATCCAGTCACTGGTCAATACATGGGTTATTTGGTTAATCGACTCGCGGTGGTTCAGGTGAGCCAACTTGACAAGGAACTGACCACAGTTCAGATCATGCGGGCCTACGCAACGGTATCACCTGGTGACCCGGTGATGAAGTTTGTGCTTCCGACTGACGAAGAAGCAGCGGTTGACCAACCTGCCGTTGGGGAAGTGGAGGGACGGGTGGTGGACCTCCAGTCCAACATGGGAATCATGAACCTTGTGGCGCAAAGAAATGTTGTCTATTTGGATCGTGGACGGGAAGATGGGATCAGGCCGGGGGATCGTATGGACGTGGTCAGGACCGGAGGGAGCCTTCCTCAGCGGTTCGTAGGAGAATTGAAAATCCTATCCGTAGAGGACCGAACCGCCACGGCACTGATCACAAAGTCTATCTCTCGCATTCTAAAGGGTGATCGTTTTAGGGTAAAGGGACATGCTCTTGAGGCCATGCCAATCTCCCAGTCACTCCAGCAGTCTGCGGATGTGTCCCCTACGGCGTCTCCTTCTTCAAGCAAGTTTCAGGTCCAGAATGCTTCCAGCGAGGCCCGAATCACTCTCAGTGACTTGATGAAGCAGCTTCGGTTTGAATCGGGTGAAGCCACGATCACATCCGAGGGCTATCAGGTGCTCGATGCACTGATTGCATATCTCAAGACTGCGGCTGGCGATCGGTTGATTCGAGTCGAGGGCCATGCAGATAATATGGAAATCGGCCCCTCGCTCAAGTCGCTCTACCAGACGAATTGGGACTTGTCGAAAGCTCGAGCAGGGGGAGTCCTGCGCTATTTGACCGAAAAGGGTGGGATTGATTCTGTGAAGCTATCGTCGGTCGGCTATGGCGATACGAAACCGATGGCCAGCAACGCGACGGAGATGGGTCGACAGAAGAACCGTCGGGTGGATATTGTGCTCTATCCACCCGAGTCGGCCACGGAACAGCCTGAGCCGGCTGCCAAGTCAATTGAGACCGGCGATAACAAGTCCACCGTGTCCCGTCTCAGTTCAACGGAAAGCGGAGCTCCGATCTCCGCAGTGGATACAACGATTCCCGTGACTTCAATGAATCCATCCAAGGTGGAATCCTCATCTGTCCATGCGGATCCTGCTTCGGCGACCACGCCGCCAGCAGTTAGTCAAGGCAATTCAGACAAGACCCCCGCTGTTCCGGCCGCCCCTCCACAATAAATTCATTGAATACTGTGGGGAAGGTTGACAATCCAATGTCAATCTCCCCGCTCCCCCTCAAGGAATTTTCTCGTCTTTTTCTCTCGTTGTTCCCCCTTTTCCGGTGCTGCTACAATGCTGCATGATTTTGACGCAGGCAGCCCTTCCACGCACGGAGCCAGAGGTCCTATTCGCAGATGTCATTGTCCCACGGCATCTGGCCGGCCCATTCACCTACACCGTACCATTGTTGCTTCGATCTACATTACGCATTGGACAGCGAGTGTTTGTGCCATTCGGACGGTCGACCCTCCAGGGAGCTGTGATCGCTCTCTCTCACGTTCTCCCTCAGGGTCTTGATCGGGCACACCTCAAAGAGATTTTCTCGTTAGTCCCGGGGGAGACCGCAACAGATGTGTCCTCGAACCTATTTCAGCTTTCACGGCAAGTTGCCGAACAATATGTCGCACCTTGGGGACAATGTCTCAGGTTGGTGCTACCTCCGGCGCCCACACCACGAGCGGCGATCAGTCACTACGAACTGACGGAGAAGGGACGGGCCGCACTTGCGACTCGTGAACCCTGCTCAGTGAAAGCACGAGCGCTTCTCACACGTCTTGATAAACAATCATCAGAACTTCGCCGATCGCCTCGCAGACTTGGCGCTGGCGACGCATTGCAGGATCTCAAGGCTCGAGGATGGGTAGTAGAAACCCAGGACTTCCCCTCCACCTCAACAACGCCTCTTACCCGACCATTGAGACAGGCAAACAACGTTAATTCCGGTATTACAACACCGCTCTTTCCTGATCCCGCACTATCTTGGGCAGAGCCACTGTTCGAGGCGCTGAGAGGCCTAGAACCAGCTCGGGTTCTAGTCCAAGCTCCCTGGGCTCATCGATTGAAGCTGTTGCAGCAGGCCGTTCTCCTGGTGCTCGACCGTAAACAGACGGTCCTCATCATCGTTGGCGAAACAGAACGAGCCCAGTGGGTTGCTAACTTGATCCGGGATGACGAGACAGGCATCTCTCCAATCTGTTTCCATAGTGGTCTTTCAAACCAGGTCAAAGCCGAAATATGGGATCAGATTCATCGACAGGTCGTTCGAGTGGTTGTGGGAACCCGGTCGGCCATCTATCTCCCACTAACTGCGATTGGGGCAATTTGGGTCGAGGGAGAAGAAGATGCAGCACTCAAAGAAGCACAAGAACCACGCTACCATGCAAGGGAGGTGGCATGGTTGAGGGCGCAGGATGAACAGGCGGTGCTAGTCCTGAGTTCGCCCCATCCCTCCCTTGAGACCAAAACGGTGGTGGAGCAACGAGGGATCGCTGTAAGCAAGTCCATAGCGTCTGATGCACGACCGAGCATACAGGTTGTTGATTTACGCGATCATGGTCGCGGTACGGTATTGAGCCAGCCACTCGTTCAGGCCATCGGCCAAGCGGTCGGTCGCCGGGCCGGCGTCCTGCTGTTTCTCAATCGGAAGGGCTATGCCGGGGCCCTGGTCTGTCGTGATTGCGGCCAAGTTCCCCGCTGTCTTACCTGCCGTGTGGCGCTGATGTATTCTCGGCAAGCGGGTCGATTGATCTGTTCCTACTGTGGGTATTGTATGCCCAACCCCGAGACCTGTGTCTCCTGTTCCGGTCCTCGCATGCAGGTGATCGGGGAAGGCACAGAACGGGTGGAAGAGGATGCAAAACGATTGTTTCCTCACGCGGCCGTAATTCGGGTTGACGGAGATACCATGCGGCGACCAAGGCAGGCCGCGGCTCTCTGGCGGAAGATCGAGCAAGGTGAGTGGGATATTATCATCGGGACACAGCTGCTACTCCGGCATGGGCCTCTCCCAATGATGGGCCTGGTTGGGGTTGTGCAGGCGGACGCAGGACTCAGCGTGCCGGATTTCCGAGCTGCTGAACGTACCTATCATACACTCTCTGATGCGGTCAGTCTCGCCAGTTCGGAAAGAGTTGGCGGTCAGGTGATCATACAGACCTATCTGTCATCCCATCATGCGATTCAGGCTGTGGCTCAGAACGACGAATCCATCTTCTTATCAGAGGAGCTGTCCCATCGAACGGCATTAGGGTATCCACCGGCGGTCTATCTGATCGCCCTCCTAGTATCGGGGACCAACGAAAAAACAGTTCGTGACGCTGCGATGGCCTGGGTCACTCGACTCACCGCTTTTGCGGCATCATCCATGGGTGGACAAACAGTTATGGAAAAGGCTCCTTCGACGGCTCAATCGATCAGTCGGCCCGAATCTTTCACTGTGATGGGGCCAGTACCCTCTCCGGTTCCGAGACTCCGAGGGCGGCATCGATGGCAAATTCTCGTGAAGTCGCTCAAACGCGAAACGGGACTCGACGCGGTGCGGGGCACGGTAAACGACATGGAACGAACGTATCAGCGCCGAGCCATCAAGTTCGATGTCGACGTCGATCCGATCGAGATGTGGTAGGTGTTACTTATCCCCTCGAGAGCGTCCTGATCGTACTATCGGTGTAGGGCTGTCGGTTGCCTCAGTTGAGGAGTCGGTGATGGGCTGACCAGTTCGCTTGAAAAGCCCATAGGAAAACGTGATCCAAAAGACCGCCGAGACAAGTCCCATCAGAACGGCTGAGAGAATCGTCCCCATTTGTTCGTCGGTCGGCTCAGTCGTGGTCGAGCTGATCTGAACCATCGTGATGATGGGCCACGCAAGACTCTCTACACCAAGCAACAGGGTGGCCCAAGCCCAGACCAGTCCAATCGTGCGCCCCTGCCAAATGAGAAATCCTGCGACGCCTGCTGTGACGAGAGAGACCTCCCAGAATGAGAACGAGTCCCAGGCCAACCAGGCACCCGCTGCCACGACGAGGCTACCAAGCAGAGCATTGAGTTGGGGGCTCCACCATGTGTTGAACATGCGGGGTATTGTTCTCCGTGAACGACACGCAGACTAGTCTGAGTTCTGACATTGCGGTTGTCAATGGAGGTGCCTGTGAACGGGATGGGAACGAAGCAAGGATAACAGGACGCTGAAAATTTCCGCCGGTCTGTCTGGTGTGTTTGGTTGCATGCACCCTATGGGAGCATACAGACCTGACTTGTCCCAGCCGTGCAGACCATCAAAGATTTGCTGTACCGAACTAGGTTTTCGGTCTGGAGTCCCTGAGTTTCCCTACTGCATCTCACCCTGACCGCTTCTTCGTCCGACAGCCTGAAAGAGCTGTGCGCGCTCCTCTTCAGTGAGCGGTTTCCACGCTCCAGGCGCCAATCCATCAAGCGTCACCTGCATGATCCGAACGCGATGTAGCGTGAGTACCCGATATCCCAAAACCTGACACATGCGCCGAATCTGTCGATTACGCCCTTCGGTAAGAATGATACGGAATCGTGTGGGGCCGAGTCGTTCAATCCTGCAGGAGTTAGTCGAACGCTCGAGAATGACAACTCCTTGTGCCATCCGGTCGATGAAAGTCTGATCGAATGGATGATCGACTGACACCTCGTATTCGCGTTCATGCCCGTGCTCAGTTCGTAGAATATCGTTCACGATGTCTCCGTCGTTCGTGAGAAGTATAAGGCCGGAGGAGTCCTTGTCGAGTCGACCGATCGGAAAGATCCGCTCCGGATGGCCGATCTCCGCGATGATGTTACGGGGCACATGCGACTCACTGGTCGTCGTCACACCCACCGGCTTGTAATACTTGATATAAAGCGAGACCGCCCCCCACGGAATCACCTGCCCATCCCGCGCGATGACATCATCAGGACTCACCTGATCCCCTAAGCAGGCGACCCGCTGATTGATGGTCACGCGACCAGACTCGATCAGGCGATCGGCCTCTCGCCGAGAACAGATGCCGTGGTGTGTAAAAAACTTATTGATGCGAAGCGTGTCGGTCACAGCGTTGGTATGCCGTTTCAGTGGACGCGACGGCCGGCTTTGATCCGTCCCAGCAAACGGTAGATCAATCGGGCAATACAAAACTGTGGAGCGACAAACCCCTCGATTGGGGCAATCTCACTGATATCCATCCCGAGAATACCCGGTCCATTGGCCAAGGCTGTCACGAGGTTCACCGTGTCATACCACCCCAACCCACCAGGCTCGGGAGTCCCGAGCGCCGGAACCAACGAGGCATCGAGTCCGTCACAATCGAAGGTCAGATAGACCGGCCCACGACAGGCCTTCACCACATCGGGAACCCAGCGAGAGGCCTTGCCTTCATAGGGGCCTGACGGGTCAAGAATCTCGGCGGCAAAGAACGTGGCAATTCGATCGGTGCTCTGAATGCGATCGATCTCCTCGGGAGAAATGGAACGGATGCCGACTTGGACCAACGGCAATCCGTCGTCGACCACGCGGGCCATCACGCTGGCGTGACTGTATGGATTTCCTTGATAGGCCTTCCGCAAATCGCCATGGGCATCGATTTGTAATACACAAAGATCCGGATAGCGTCGCGCATGGGCTCGGATAGCTCCAAGTGCGCCGGTATGCTCCCCGGTCAAAGTGACAACAAACCGCCCGGTACCGACAGAGGGAGTGACGAACGCCTCAATCGCCTCCACCGCTTCCCGATCGACTTTGCCGTCAAGATTGAGCGAGCAAGTGGTGGCCACCCCACCCCATTCTCGATAGGGCTCACACCGGAGTGTTTCATCGTATAACTCAACTTGTTGAGACGCTTCAATGATGGCTGAGGGGCCTCGATCGGAGCCCTGCACATAGCTGGAGGTATGTTCGTAAGGTGCGGGCAGGATATAAACACCCGCCCGATCAGGATGACACCAGGGCTCCTCGAGCCCGAGGAAGTTCCGATCGATGCCTTCCCATCCGGCGGGAAGTGTCATGGGCGTATGCTCACACAGCAGGTCTATCGACGCCGCTTTGGAATATTTTCTTCAGGAATGAACACGGCCAATGCGATCACCGTCGTCCAGCGATTGGGTTTTCCAATAGCGGACTGGGTGATGTTGAGGGTCCTAACGATCTTGCCGGCCATCTTGAAGACTTGTTCCCGTTCTTTCCATGCAATATTCGGATCGAACTCAACTCCAAGCGTTGTGGCCAACATCTGCGCCGCCAAGTCTTCGGTATACTCACCCGTTTCTTCATCAGTTTCGCCATGGGCATGATGCTCAGACAAATACCCATAGGTTCGACGATCGGTCGGAACCGCCAACCCGATCGATGCAGAAGTTAAGCGATTTCGTTCATTCGTTTCCGACCGCGCCATCACACAGAATGTGATTTCCCCGGGGTTCAATAACTTCTCGCCGCGTGCACGGGGGATAATTTTGCAATTCGGTGGAAGAATCGACGACACCGTAACGAGGTTGCAATAGGCGACACCGGCACTGCGCAAGGCTTGCTCGAAGGAGGCCAGTTTTTCTTTGTGGACCCCGACGCCTCGCGTCAGAAACATCTGCGTAGGTACCATCGCGTCTTCTCCTTACTTCGTCCGACCAACCGGGTAACGGACGCCTAGTGAACTGAATTGCTCACCCACGTTGAAATTCATACAGACACAGGGTCGCTGTTGTACCAAGATTGACAGCGCTTCGCAATATCCCGCGACGGTTTTTCTTTTGGAGGCCATAGAAAAAATTTTGCTGCAAGATGGAACTTCAATGGTCCGCATGTGCGGCACAGCAGGGGGCGATTCCCGTGGTATGGTCAAAGATATGCCCTGTCACGGGCAGAGGAAGTGATGACGGGCCGAAGGCGTACCTTTCGAAATACGTTGAGAGGGTCTGAAGAACGCGAAACATGGCTGGCGACTTCCTTCGCATCCTGCTAGGTCCCTGCAGGTGGTTTGAGATTTAACACCAGCATTCGAGGTTCGGTCATATCCTCAATTGCTGCCTGAACTCCCTCACGTCCGACTCCGGAATCCTTCACACCGCCATACGGCATGTGGTCAGCGCGAAACGTCGGAATCTCGTTTATCAGCACGGCCCCAACATCAAGATGCCGAAAGGCATGAAAAATTTTGTTCACATCTTGAGTGAACACTCCTGCTTGAAGCCCATAGTCAGATTGGTTGAGTGTCGTGATCGCTTCGCCGAAGTGGCGGTAGGGCGTCACAGTCACCACCGGCCCAAACACTTCCTGACAAGAGACTTTCATGGCCGGCGTGACGTGCGAGAGCACAGTCGCTTCCATGACCGAGCCCATTCGCTTGCCGCCAAGCAGCACACGTGCTCCTTCCGACACGGCTTCCCCGATCCATGTTTCCACACGATGAGCTGCGGCTGAATCGATTAACGGCCCAACCACCGTCGAATCGTCGCTTGGGTCACCGGCTTTCAAACGCGCAACCTGTAACAGGAGCTTCGTGGTGAAGAGATCCACGATGGAATGGTGGACAAAGATTCGCTGAACGGAGATACAGGTTTGACCGGCATACGCGAACCCACCGACGGCGCAACGCTGTGCGGCAAATTCGAGATCGGCATCGGGCTCCACGATCACGCCCGCGTTCCCGCCAAGTTCCAACACCACCTTCTTCTTCCCACACTTAGCCTTTAACATCCATCCCACGGCGGCACTGCCGGTAAAGCTCAAGAGTTTGAAGCGAGGATCGGCGACGAGCTGTTCTGCGATCGTATTGTCGCAGGGCAGGATGTTGAGTGCGCCAGGAGGAAGTCCAGCTTCTAGAGCCACTTCACCCAAGAGTAAGGCGGTCAGAGGCGCTTGTGGTGCCGGCTTGATAAGAATGGAATTGCCGGCAGCCAGAGCCGGAGCAACCTTGTGAGCCACAAGATTCAGGGGAAAGTTAAAGGGGGTGATCCCCAGGACTGGACCAATTGGGACCCGGCGAAGAATGCCGAGATGGGAATCCGTCCCCGGTGTCCAGTCAAGAGGGATCACCTCACCAGGAATCCGCCTTGCCTCTTCAGCCCCAACGGTAAATGTCTGGATGGCCCGATTCACTTCACGCTTCGCGTCGGCAATCGGTTTACCGGCTTCAGCCGTCATCAGGCGGGCAAATTCCTCACGTCGGTCATAGAGCCCGCCTGCAATCTTTTGCAGCGCATGATAGCGGGCATGGGACGGCAAGGCCCCCATTGCGACAGCGGAGTCAACTGTCGATTGGATCGCATCCTCGGCGTCGGCGGAACTCGCATTCGACACTTCGGCAAGTACCCGCCCGGTAAACGGATTGTTCACGGGCACAACGGTTTCCCCGTGCCGCCACAAACCTCCAACCAAAAATGGACGTGGTTCCTGCACGAAAGACGCCCCGCGGGTGGTGAAGACTTAGTCGGCGGCCTTAACCGATGCGGTAGGAACCGCCTCAAGACCGGCCCCCTGTTGGGCGATACCGGCCTTTGCAATCAAATCTTCCGTACCCCAATCACGAATCGCGTCAAGCGTGAAGGCCTCATAAGTCGAGACACCTTGACACGTCGGACAATCCGGCATCGGCACCTTGCAATAGAAGACTTCTGATAAGCACGACATGCAGACCCAGTAGGCAGGTTCCCCCGCACGCTGCGGAACAGACCAAAACGATTGTGTTGCAGACATAGGTAATCCTTAGTAAATAATGAACTGACTGTTCTGTGCCACCGCAGTCGACCTCTGAGCCTCCGTGGGCTCTCCCTGGGAACGTGGGGAAGTGGCCAACATGCGATCGATCTCCTCGGCAAAATCCTCGAATGGAACTGCGCCGGGAATCGCGACCGCCGGCTCTTTCTCAGTGGGCCCACCGGCCGTTCGCATGAGAATAAATCCGGGAGTCCCATGAAATCCCCACCGGTTCGCCTCTTGACGATCCCGAAAAATGGATTCGAGAAATTCCCGCTCGTCAAAGCACTTGGCAAATGCCATCTGATCCAAGCCGATCGCCTTCGCATAGCCTTTGAACGATCCCGAGTCTAAACGGCCTCGTTCGCTGAAGAGTCGATCGTGCATCGGCCAATATCGACCCTGGGCACCAGCACAACGAGCCGCTACTGCCGCCTCGACGCCAATCCCCTGATCCGATCGAGGATAATCCCGGTAGACAAACCGCACTTTGCCTGTCTCGATATATTTGGCTTGCAAGCGAGGCCAAGTCTCCTGGAAAAACTTCGCACAATACCCACATGTGAAGTCAGAATACTCGAGCAAGGTGAGGGGCGCGTCGGCGCGCCCTCTGATTCGTCCATCATCCGTCACCGCTCCTCCACCGGCCCCGGCTAACTGAACGAAGGTCAGTAGCAACGCGCTGGCAACCGTATGAAACGACCATGCGCTCATCATGTGCGTGAGGTGCGCTTTGCCTTCATGCGCTCCAGCAATCCAACCATGAGGAGAGGCCAAACGACCGTGGCATCACTCAACACTTCGGCGAAGCGTCCGCCATCTTCCGGCGGCACAAACTTTCCCCACGAAATGCCTTCTTGATACGTACAGCCACTCAACCCGCCCCAATAATCCGGTTCCGGACAGATGCGCACACCATACCTGAATCTAGGTGGCGGTATCGTGAGACCAAGCCGCGTATTACTGATCTCAATGTAGGGGCCGACCTGTTGCGCCCAATTGCGGGGCACTCCCCCGCCAATCGTAAAGATCCCAAGCCGCTTAGCCGAGATGACCTTGCCCGCATAACTGTTTAAATCAAGATAGGGATTGAACGAGGGACAGGAACGATGAACCGCCCGCAACACATCAACATCACTGCCTCCATTGACCTGCGCACGAGCATGATCGAGTGCACGACTCATGGCCCAGGTTCCAACATCCAGGCCCATTTCGGAATCGGTAAAGGCGGGGATGAAGATCGGGACTTTTTTCACATACGCACTTTTGAGAATACCCGCTCCATCATACTCGTCCGCGAGCGTCTTCCCTACTTCACGTGTGAAGATCTCGGAAGAAAGAGTCTGGTCATAACCGATCCGCTTCATCGTGCGGGAGACGACATGCTCAACATAATTAAGGTTGGCCTCCATTTCCAGCGTGTCGTAAACCCGATTGTAGCCCTTCTTGAACAACTCTTGATCGGACATCGATGGATGATGCCGATAGTGTGTTTTACCGACCGACTCACTCAGCCCATGGGCGATCAATGCACCGGTTGAGATGATACCTTGCACCATTCCATGATCGATCATTGCGGTGATGATCTTACCCATCTTCGCAATGGTCATCGCTCCTGCCAGCGTCAGCACGACGAAACAGTCGGGATCCTCGATCATCGTCCAGAGCACTTCGTAGGCTTCCCCCAAGCGCCGGCCCTCAAAGGCGGTCTTTCGCATGGCGGTCAGCAGATCGTCGAAGGACTCGATCTGCTCTGGATCGAGAGGCTCAAGCGCTTCAAGGCCATCTTGTGCCCCATCGTGAAACTCACGTGTACTCATGGAAGAGCCTACCTATGATTCAAGTGTACGGAGGAACGGCGCATTCTTTATACACAACCAACGATAGAGGCGTCAACGAAGTTGGACCAAGATGCCCCGCTACACCTTGCTGCACGAGTACGCATGACCTGTCCATCGAACCACCATAATTGACGAGGAAAGGACGGCGAAGTGGATCGACACAATCCTGAAAGCGTGAGATATGGGTTCAGCGACCTCTATGACCATAGGTACTCAGGAGAGCGACCTGCCTCTGAAGGTGACCATAAGCCGATCTCGAAGGAATAATCATCCCAGCGCTATGTAATCTATTAACAGCTCTGAGCCATGCGGAATTGGTGTAACAAGTCCTTATGAGATTGTGGGTTAGGAATATTCGACGCGAGCTAAACATGGAGACTGCATCATGATAGAAATGAGAACCGCTGCCGGCAACTCGGGGTGAGTGACGCGACCTTCTACGCCTGGAAAAAGAAATATGCCCATCTGGGCGTGAGCGAGCTGCGGTGCCTTCGGCAGCTGGAAGAAGAAAGCAGCCGGTTAAAACGGCTCATCGTCGCTCGCTCGACACGCATATGCGGTCGGAGGCTCTAAGAAAAACAATCTAAGGCCATGCCCACCCCCTGAAACTCGGCCCCACCGAGCGCTGGAGCATGGATTGTGTGCATGA
>DATEPD010000254.1:0-3729 GCA_035273365.1 Nitrospiraceae bacterium
ACATTGGTTTTAACAACCAACTGATTCGGGCAACGCTTCTGCACGTCACGGATGCGATCACGCACGCTGGCGCGCCTGCCGTCATTGGTCGCGAGCGGCGTGATGTATAAACCTTCGGGACGACGTGTGATGGAATCCATATGATTGATATCTTCTCTCAACGCCGCACTGAACAGCTTCGGAACGGCTCGAAGGAGAATGGCTTCCGGAATGGACCCGGGGAGATCATCCAACGTGGTGAGAGCCACAGCGGTGAGAATGTGCTGGAGCTGCCGATCGTTTTTGACAAACCTTTCCAGAGTTTGTTGAGAAGGCCGCTCAGTCGAGAGCCATCCTTGAAAACCGTGGCGGCCTCCAGTCACAAAGTCCAATGTTCTCGAACTATATTGGCAACGCTCGACCAACTGGAAGTATCTGCGCATCCTGTCCGACGACCAAGAGGCATCTCCGGTGAGTATGGCGATGCGATCCCAGTCGCTTTCGTGCGGACAGATCGTAATCATGGCGTTGTGAGCCGTACAGCCTCCGAGCGTGCCGGCCCTCGGATACCAGATCCCCTTTCCTTCTTTATCGCGTTTCGAATCTTTATTTTGACGAATGTCGTTGCCGTAATGCCGGACATAGTAGTTCCATTGCAGGTCCTGGTCTTCTGTGGACAACGCGTGAAAGGCCGGAACGACATAATTCGCGTTCTCCTCTTTGCCGCCCGCCTCAAGGAGAAGGACTCGATACCCGGCATCCGCCAAGTTAGCCGCCAAGGGTCCGCCTCCGGCGCCCGATCCCACGACGATGTAGTCATATTCAGACTCGGCAGGCTGGGCCATATCGGTTCCGGCACATCGCTCGACCTCAGAGCGCGAGGGTCCGAGGAGCGAACATCCTCCCAGCGAGAGAGTAATCCCCGTTGCAGCAGCCAGTTTGAGAAATACTCGTCTGGATATTTGGGTCATTCAAATTACCTTATTCACGATGTACGACTTAGAACGTCTTCAGAAACGCGATCAGGGCTTTTTTCTTGTCGTCGGTGAGGCCCGGCTCCTCTTTGAAAAAACCCGTGCCGAAGTAGTGGCCGCGGTTGACGACAAAGTCGGGGCACTTATTCAACTCGAGCAGGGGTTCAACCAAGCCCTTGTCATGAAAAACCTTCCGTGCTTCTTCATCGGTGGCGTTTTCCGGCAGCGCTTTCAGTGCACCTTTGATCTTGATCAGCAGACTTGCAACCTTCCTCTTATGCATGAGCCGATCGATCCAACTGGCGTCATCCGGGAGCACATTCAAATTCGTCAAGAGGTTGACCGGGGTACCTTTGGGAATGGGGCCGATCTCAATCCCACTTTCTTTGAAAATAGGAGGAAGCAGTTGCACGTCCGGAAGAATCTTTTCTTCGAGTTCCACGATGCCCTGAAGAAATTCCGGGAGATACCCATTGGGAATACGCAGATAGCTTCTTGATGTAGTACGGTCGATGAGACCCGGCACCTTATCGCCAAAAATCAGATCCCTTTTCCGTTTCTCAGGCCAGAGGAGTTGTTCGATCGAATCTTGAAAAGACTCCATGCGTGCCTTGACGCTCGGGCTTGGATTAAATGTACCGACCGTGTTGTTCAGTAAGAACGGTGCCGTGGACCAGAGGCTTACGAGCGACGGGACGCGCGTATAGCCGACTCCTCCTGCAGGCATCACGTATGACCATGGCTCCCCCGTGATCGGATGGTGCACAGTGATCTCACCGACCGATGGCAGTTCTTTATACGATTCTGACGAGAAGTTGTCCCAGATATTCCCGCGGATGGCATTGGTGGCCAGTGAACTACAGGCGTTTGTCTCAAGCAGCGTGACGGGGATGCGTAAATCGCTGGACAGAAAGTTCCCTTCGAGGAAGTCCTCGGCAAGGACAATCTCCCGCATCTTCTGCTTAAACTCCTCAGTCTTCGTCCACTGCCAGTACTTCTTCCAGCACTCCAAATAACCAGGCCCTGCGCAGCCGTGAGGGTCGACACCGACGGCCGGTACAGGAAGCTTGCTGGAATGACAACGCGCACAGCGTTCGGCAAACACCTCCTTACCTTGCAGAAGCAGTGACGCCTCTTCCGTCAGAAACCGGTCTCCCCCAGGCGCGTCTTTCAATTTGTGTGGCGCGGTCGTCTTCAGGAAGAACAATGCCAGGTTTGGAGTCTGGGCTTCTGTTGCCTCCCAATAACTCGAGTGGTTTCTCGCGTCGATGATTTGGATTGGCGTAATCGGTTTGCCGCCAACCAAGGGATTAAAGTGGCGCTGCCATTCCTCGCTGAAGAGACCGATGTTGAGGAAGACGCGGTTGAGTGCCCCCAATGGCCCGACTGAATCGGATCCGTCTTTCAGCACGCGAGGAGTCCAGACGATGTCCGGTGATTGAAAGAATGTCGTCAGCGGTCCCTTCGTCACATAGTCGTTGAGCTGCTTGTTGTTCAAGTTGCTACCGGCCAACTTCTCTTGTCCCCAGCGCTTGGCCTGCTCGAGACGAGGACCGAGTGAGTACACGGCATTCATGGTGCGGGGGTTGTTGATATAGTCGGTCGAGACCAGCGAGGTATCGAGGGCGCCGGGGCGTGAGGTATGGAACAGCTGGTACGGGAAGCTTGTCTCATCCGCCTCCCAGGAAAAGATCCGATCAATCCAAAAATACTGAGCACCGACGTTCGAGCTCAAGTGTTTCCATTCCGGATGCTCCGGATTCTCGGGAGGCTTCACCGGATTCGGCCCGACGTGGCAGAAGGCGCAAGACATCCCGACGCGATAGGGCTTCACCAGATCTTTTGAGAGATAGTAGGTCGGATCTTCGTAATAGCGCTTCGGGTCCCATTTCCTGGCGGCCTGTTCGTCGAACTCAGGATTGGGAAACAGTCGCAGCCCGACGATACCGCTGGCGTAACCGTAGAACGATCCGACCGGCAGATTCTTACCCCGTGCACCGATCTTTACGCCGGGGTATTTCGCTTCATTCTCAAACGGGTCTGGCGGGCAGCCAGGGCCAACGACTCGCTTGTCGAGCCACAGCCCGAACCGATCGGGATCCGGTCCGGTGGCCTTTTCAAAACACGGCTCATTGACCAATCCAAGATAGTACCAGCGAGTATCGCGGCTGGATTTCAGACTCGGATGCGAAGACAGCGTCTTAAGAAAATCGAGCGTCCCGAAGCTGCGTGTTGACAGTTCATTCCAGAAACGGTCGTTGCCCCCGCTCCACACAATCCAGGTGTTCCGGCCTTTCACTTCCTCGGGAGATAACCTGGCGCCACCATCCATGTCAGCAAAATAGTTTTCATCGGCGGCCGGGAACGACACGACCAACCGATTCGCCAGACGCGCCTCATCCTGGACATCTCGTGATAGACCAACCGATTTTTTGAGAGAGGGAAGCGTGTCACAGCTGACGAGAAGAGCAAAGCAGAGCAGGGCGATGATTCGTGTCCTCATCGAAGGCCTCCCAACAATGTGAAAAGGTACTCCGATTCCAGCATGCGCACAAAGTTGTTTCGTAAACGACAGGGTCTGTTGATGTCACTGGCTATGACATTGATGCCCCTCGGACCAGAACCTGCACCTTGAATCGGGTGCAGGAATAATGGCCAGATTCGTATTTACTACTGATACCATATCTATTTCCATAGCGGTAAAAAATATCAACAGCTCGGACAAGATGCACGCACCGCTCCTTCCAACTTTGAGTTCGAAGGGTCATCATCTGTT
>DATEPD010000255.1:0-5017 GCA_035273365.1 Nitrospiraceae bacterium
GATGAGGTGATGGCGGCATGTACGAGGTTATTAGAGGCAAGGAAGAAAATGAGCGCGCGAAGTCGCATCGAGGGGCGGTGGCAGTGATTCTGGACATTGGATGCGGACCCCACAAACATGCGGGAACCATCGGCGTCGATCGCAGAAAGATGGCAGGGATTGATGTCATTTGCGATTTCGAACAGGGACTTCCCTTTCGTCAAGGCACCGTGACAGCGGTCTACCTGCACAACATCGTCGAGCACATGCCAGACCTCATCGCATGCATGCTGGAGCTGTACCGCATCTGCGAACCGGGGGCCAAGTTGTACATTCGGACGCCCTATTACGCGTCACGCGAAGCGTTTGTGGATCCCACACATGTCCGCTACATCACCGAGGCCACGTTTGAATATTTTGATTATCCGAATTATTACGGGCTCGACACGAACATCAAAATTCGATCAATCTCTTATAAGATGCGGAAGCCGTTTCGATTCATGCCGCGCTATTTTCAAAAGCGGTTCCGCACATATGTGTGGAATGCCTGCATAGAAATGGATCTGGTTCTCGAAGTCGTTAAGCCCTTGAATAAGTCATAACGGAGACATGGGCGGTGCCCAAGGTCAGCGTCGTGATGCCGGTGTACAACGGAGAGCGATTCTTGCGGGAATCGTTGGGCTCCGTCTTTGCCCAGACGCTTCAAGATTTTGAAGTCGTCTGCGTGGATGATGGCTCTAGGGACAACTCGGCGGACGTGCTTAAGCAGTACGGTCGGAGAATCAGAGTCTTGCGTCAGGGGAACGCAGGTCAGAGTGCCGCACGAAATGCCGGTGTAGCCATGGCGAGCGGCCAATACATCGCGTTTCTCGATCAGGATGACATATGGTATCCATCCAAGCTCGCCCGACAGGTTGAAGTGCTCGAAGCCGACCCGGCGGTGGTGGTCGTCCATTGTAACTTTGACCGCATAGACGCCAGTGGCCATATGCTGCAGCAGCAGGCGGGATTGATCGAGCGGGCATCGGCTCTGGCTTCTTCAATGGGACAATTGATCGGTGAAGCCCTGATCTTCCCTTCGGCCATGATGATCCGAAAAGATATTTATGAACGAGTAGGCGGCTTCCACCATGAGTTGCAGGGATTCGAAGATTTTGACCTGATCGCACGGCTCAAGCAACAAGGCACATTCGTGATGTTGGAAGAAACCGGAATGGCGTACCGATTACATGGGGATGGGTTCACGCGAACCGGAGGTCTTCACGTCATCCGCAGCCGTGAGAATTTTCTTCGTCGCATGCAAGAGCTCTACGACGGTGATCGAAAGAAGAAGTTGATTGTGCAGCAGATGCTCGCTGATTGTTATTCCGACTGGGGTATCCACGAAGTAAGAAATGGAAACAAGCCAGAAGGCCGATTGAAGCTCATCCAATCGCTGCGCTGTAATCCCACCAAATGGCGAACCTACTCGCGACTGCTCCGTGCGCTTGTATAGTGGCTTGACTCCTCGATTCGGTTCGTTCATATTGTGAACGCTTCGCCGATTTATCCATAACAATTCATGGATTTACAAGGTCAACGCGATCTCTTACTGCTGAGCGAACTCGATCGGAACGGACGAGCGACGCAGCGCACCCTTGCGAGCAAACTTGGGGTCGCTCTCGGTTTGACCAATCTGTATCTGAAGCGCTTGGCCCGCAAAGGCTACATCAAAATTACGACCATTCCGCGCAACCGCATCCGTTATTTGCTGACTTCACAGGGGTTCGCGGAAAAATCCCGACTCACTTATCAGTACATGCAGTATTCGTTGTCCTATTACCGCGACATGCGCGGGCGTCTGAAAGACATGTTGTCATCGCTTGAATGGACGAATGGACAGCGTGTGGCGATCTGCGGAACAGGTGAATTGGCCGAATTGGTGTATCTCGCCCTCCGAGAGATGAACGTGAATTGCGTCGGATTTGTTGACGGCAACACGCGCGAGAGCTTCCTGTCCTGTCCGGTGTCTTCCCCTGAAGCAATCGCCGATTGGCATTTGGATCGAGTGCTGATTGCCGATTTCGACCATGCCGAGAGATACGAAGAGCAACTAGTACGGTCCGGCATCCCTCGCGAGAAACTGCTGAAACTCGGGCCTGCGCCACTCGTGCAGTAGAGCGGGACGTGAGGTAGACGGACTGTAAGTGAGAGGGCGAAGCTGTGTCCGCTGAACCAACAAGGAATCAGACAAGCGGTCCCCATTGGTACGCGCTGCGGACGCGATCGCGACATGAAAAAATGGTGCGCGACCAGCTAATCCATCAAGGCATCGAGCATCTCTTGCCGACCGTCAAGCGTCTGAGTCAGTGGAAGGATCGCAAGAAAGAAGTCGAAGTGCCGTTGTTCTCCGGATATTGCTTCGTCCGATTCGAGGCTGAGCAGAAATTGCCGGTCCTGAAAACGGTCGGCGTCGTCGACATTGTCGGCAATGGACAACGCCCGGAGCCCATTCCAGAGGAGGAGATCAGGGCCATACAGACGCTGATGGCCAGCGTCCTCCCTTACGATCCCCATCCCTATTTACAGGAAGGCATGTTGGTCGAAGTCATCAGGGGGCCGCTTCAGGGCATTCGAGGGATGCTGCTTCGCAAAGATAAGCGGCATCGATTGGTGCTCGGTGTGCGGCTCATTCAACAGGCGGCTGCCGTCGAGATTGATACGGCCGATGTCGTTGCCGTTGGCTAACGGCAACAAGCATGTCAAACACCGGGCTGGCTTGCATGCAACGCGATCAACGCCGTAAACATGAGATTGCCGAACGTTTCGACCGGCTGTCGCTCGAACGGACACGCTGGCAGGAGAAGGCCTGGTATTACTACGAAGACCAACTGAGATATCTCCGCTTTCTCGTCCCCGAAGGGCTGAGCATTTTGGAAGTTGGTTGCGGGCTGGGCGATCAGCTCGCTGCATTGAAGCCTAAGCGCGGGCTCGGCATTGACTTGAGCCCGGCGATGATTCGCAAGGCGGTCGCCCGCCATCCCGAAATCGAATTCCAGGCGACGGATGTGGATGATTTGGATGTGAAAGAAACCTTCGATGTGATCTTATTGCTCGATGTGATCGGTCATCTCCTCGATATCGAATCCACATTGAAGAAGCTTCGCCGCTTTTGCGAGCCGCATACGCGAGTGATCGTCGTGTATTACAATTTTCTCTGGGAGCCGCTTTTGGGGCTCGCTGAACGAGTCGGCCTAAAGATGCCGCAGCAGCAACAGAACTGGCTGTCACCGGCCGATATTCGCAATCTTATGCGTTTGGCCGATTATGAAGTCGTAAAGGTCGAGAACCGGTTCCTATTGCCCAAACATATTCCGCTGGTCGGCCCCTTATTGAACCGATTCGCCGTCATTCTTCCAGGCATCAACAGCTTGTGTTTGGCACGGTACGTGGTCGCCAGGGTGCGAGGGCTGCAGGAAGGCCAGGCGTATTCTGTCAGTATTGTCATTCCCTGCCGCAATGAAATGGGCAATATCGAGGCTGCAGTGACCCGGCTTCCTGTCTTCGGAACCCATCAGGAAATTATCTTTGTCGACGGGCACTCCAGCGACGGAACTGTCCAGGAAATCCAACGAATCATCCACAAGTATCCCCACAAGGACATTAAGTTGTTCATCCAGGAGGGTAAAGGTAAGGGCGACGCGGTTCGAAAGGGATTTGCCGGGGCCACCGGCGACGTTCTGATGATCCTTGACGCCGATCTCACCATGCCACCGGAGGATCTTCCCAAGTTTTATGAGGCCATCGCGAATGGCAAAGGAGAATTCATCAACGGCAGCCGCCTCGTGTATCCGATGGAGCAGAAGGCGATGCGGCTGCTCAATCTGCTTGGGAATAAGTTTTTCAGCATGGCGTTTACCTGGCTGCTCGGGGAGCGGATCAAGGATACGCTCTGCGGCACCAAGGTCCTGCTCCGCAGAGATTACGAGCGAATCGCCGCCAACCGGCAGTACTTCGGCGAATTCGATCCGTTCGGCGACTTTGATCTGTTGTTCGGCGCCTCGAAGCTCAACTTGAAAATCATCGAGGTGCCCATCCGATATCAGGAGCGTACATACGGGACGACGAACATTCATCGCTTCCAGCATGGCTGGTTGCTGCTGAAAATGACCGTCTACGGATTCTTTCGACTGAAAGCCGTGTGAATGTCAGAAGAGATCTTGCGTCGACATCAAGCCGTATGGAACCAAAAGCCAATTCTTAGACGATTGTATGCGTCCTGGTATCGGGAGATCGCCACATGGCTTCACCCCGGTGTGACGCTCGAAGTCGGTGGAGGAACGGGGACTTTGAAGGAGTTTTCCCCCAGTGTCGTCTGTACCGACGTTGTCAGGATGCCGTGCCTCGATGCCCTGGCGGATGCGCAACACCTGCCGTTCCATGACAGAACTCTGTCCAATATCGTCTTATTCGATGTGCTGCATCACTTGGAGAACGTCCGGTATTTTTTTGACGAGGCGCTTCGGGTGTTGAGTCCATCCGGGCGTATTATCATTATGGACCCTTACGTCTCGGTGGCCTCCTGGCCTGTGTATAGATTCTTCCACTCTGAACCGCTGGATTTCAGCCACGATCCGCTCTCGATCATCACGCCTGTTGCGGATCGACGGCCCTTCGATGCCAATCAAGCCATCGCCCGCATCGTTTTTGAACGGTCGTCTGACCGGTTTCATCAACTCTACCCGCATTTCAGCAAACTGGCACACGAACGGCTGGCCTACTTCGCGTATCCCCTCAGCGGCGGGTTCGATCGGCCATCGCTTCTTCCTCTATGGTCCATCGACGCAGTGCTTAGGCTCGAGCGATGGTGCCGGCGTCTCGGCCGCCTGTTCGCGTTCCGATTGCTGGTCGTGTTGGAAAAAACGTCGGCTGTGTGAATCGAGATCATTAGTAGGTTATCTCCTTCAAGAGGATAGAGCATGATTAAATTTGCTGTTGTTGCAGGAGCCCGGCCCAATTTTGTGAAAGTGGCCCCTTTGATGGAAGCTTTTAAAAAATC
>DATEPD010000256.1:0-6231 GCA_035273365.1 Nitrospiraceae bacterium
GGGTTTCATTATCAAGGTCCGTATGCGATCCGCCTCACCGATATCAGTAGCTCGGCCTACTATGTGCTGGCGCAAAATCCCATTCTCTATGCCGGTGAAGGGCTGCGCGCGATAGTCGAGACAAAACAGAAGTCCGGTGACTCGGAGAAATTGAACGAGATACCGTTGGATGAAGCTGTGCGCATCGCACAGGAGACGCTGGGGCACAACACGGTGTTTCCCTCTCCCCAGTACCCATTTGTGCACGAGAAGTTCTCGACCCCCGGCGTGCGATTCACACGTCAGGCCAATGTACTCATGATCCTCGTGGAAGGGCTGGATCGACGATTTCTCAATAAGACGGTCGGAGGCATCCGCCTCACGCCCTTTCTCGATCATTTCAAAGAGGACAGTCTCTATTTCGAACATTTCTTTGCGAACGGGGTTCAAACGGCTCGAGGCCTCTTCGCGAGCTTCTGTTCGTATTATCCCCGTCAAGGCACGGCGGCGATGAAGACGCGTTATATGCACGATTATGTCTGCATTCCATCGGTGTTGCGGGAACATGGCTACCGGACGGAAATGGTGATCGGTTATCACCGGGACCTCAACCGCCTGCACTTGTTTATGTCCCGGAATGGCCTCCATCAATTGTTCGATCGGAGCGATTTTCCCCCGGGGATTGAAGAGATCGGAATGTCGGCCAGCATTGGCAAGCCCGACGGGGCTTTGTTGGATCTCATGCGGACCAGAGTTCAAGTTCTTCGGGCCAATGGGGGGCCGTATTTTCTCGCGGCCATGACGATCGGAATGCATCACCCCTTTGCCGTCCCACAAACCCACCCGGACATACAACACCTGAAAGCGGAACCGGACGGGTATCTGGCTGCGCTACGATATGTGGATCTTGAACTGGAGCGTGTGCTGACGAGCATGAAGCGGGATGGTCTGTTACAAGATACCGTCGTCTTGATTCTGGGCGACCACGGTCGTCACGAAAAGGTCGGACAGACAGACTTTGAAAATCAGGTCGGCCATTTTATGACTCCCTTGTTCTTGTGGGTTGACGACACATTGCGGGAGCCAGGATCGTATCGTCCTCGAACTGTGACACCCGTTGCCAGTCAGGTGGACCTACTTCCCACGATTCTGGGCCTGAACGGCGTGACTCCACGTCTTTCCCCCTCGCTGGGGCATGATCTCAGTTGCCTGCTGGGGTCTGATTGTCTGGACAACAACATGGCATTTCTGAGTAGTGTCTACGACGATCTTATTGGGCTGGCCGATCACGAGGGGTTTCTTCTGTACTCGTTGCGCAGCCATGCATTACGCCGGGCCGATCTGGACCTGAAAGAAGCCGCTGTGCCGGTCGAACCGACGGATCCGACGGTCGCGCTCCGCTACCGCCGGATGCTGGGGCTGTATGTTAGCGCCAATACCATCCTCAATCAGAACAAGATCTGGTCATGGAAAGACTTCGGGCAGAAGCTGTGACGGCCAATGCTCCTAAAGTATCTGTGTATGTGATCGCCTACAATGACGAACCGAATATGCGGGCGTGCCTCGAGTCTGTGGCAGGCTGGGGTGATGAACTGATCGTCGTGGACTCGCACAGCACCGATCGGACTGCGGCAATCAGCCGGGAGTTTACCGACAAGGTGTATCAACTCGACTTTCACGGATTCGGACGATTGCGCAACGAGGCAGTCGCACTCACGACCCATGAGTGGGTCTTCAGTCTGGACAGCGATGAGAGAATGACCCCCGAGTTACAGGAAGAGATTCGATTGGTGCTTGATCACGCACCGGACGCAGATGCGTTCTTCGTGCCCCGGAAAAACTATTTCCTGGGTCGGTGGATCAAACATTGCGGTTGGTATCCGGATTATCGGCAACCGCAGTTGTTTCGAAAGGACCGCTTTCGTTATCGTGAAGAACTGGTTCATGAAAGTTTCGACTGTGTTGGACCAGTAGGATTTCTCAAGAGTCCCGCGCTGCAATATCCGTTTCGAGACATCGATCACTACGTGGCGAAGCAGGATCGCTACTCGGATTTGATGGCCCGTCGTATGGCGGAGCAGGGCCGTCGCTTTTCTTCCCATCAACTGATTACCCATCCGCTTGGCGCGTGCCTCAAGATGTATGTGCAGCGGGCCGGTTTCCTTGACGGCATGCCCGGCTTGATTCTCTCCGGACTCTATGGCTATTACACGTTCATGAAGTATGCGAAGTTCTGGGAACTCTCAAAGAAAAGTTGAGGCTGATGCAGGTCGAGTGGAATCTGCATGCCGGTGGGGGATCTGGCAGAATCGATAGCTGGATCTCCGATGTTATCGGAAAGTACTTCAGCGCGGGTTTCGGATAGGTGAGTCACAAAGGTTAAACGATGAAGCAATTGCCATGGTGGAGAAGGCCCTACTTATCCAAACGTGTGCTGGAAATCGGCCCTGGTCACAATCCATTCGCCGGGGCCACACACCTACTGGAACGATATGTCGCTGACGGGCATGAACGAGGCGGAAATGCATTGTTGGTTCCGACGTCCGCAAGACTGATCGTTGGTGAAGCGACGTTCTTACCATTTGCCAAGAAGGCATTTGATTTTGTCTATGCTTCGCACGTGCTCGAGCATGTGGAGGATCCGGGTCATGCTTGCCGAGAAATCATGCGCGTCGGAATGGCCGGGTATATTGAAACTCCGTCGCCGTTTCTTGAGCAGGGCCTCGCCTTGGGAGACGAGTCTTCGCCGACCCATTGGTTTCATCGGTGGTTCGTGTTCTCTCCGCAACCTGATCTATTGGTGTTTGAGCCCAAGTCGGTGCAGGAAGTGGCGCGGTTTTGCTCTTGCCATGACGGGCAGTTTCTACGAGAGTTTTATGCGGCGCTTGATTTCCAGCAGGCGCAGCATTGTTTCAGACGGATGGCGAAGACTACCATCTTCCATTGGAAGTCGTCGTTTCGGATCGAGGCGTGCAGCCAGATGGTGGACTGCGAACATCATGGGCGGCCTTGCCGATTTGCAGGCATGAGGCGCGCGCTCGTATCGAACTGCAACGATCTTCTGCGCGCGAGTCGGATCCGCCGTCTCCCACAGCAGTTTCCGAAGTTGCGGGGTGTCTTCCAAAAATATGGGCAGTATTCTCTCTTGGTGCATTAGGCAGGAACATGCTGAGCATTATCGTCGCCGTTCACAATCAACTCGGTCACAATCAGCTGTTCCTGGAAGGGATCCAGCGGTATACGACCGGTCCGTACGAAGTCATTGTCATCGACAATCACTCGACGGACGGGTCCGCGGAATTCTTTGAGTCCAATGGGTGCCGGGTGATCCGAAACGATCGAAACCGCTGCTATCCCGAATCGATGAATCTCGGTTCCGATGCAGCAAGCGGAGACTTCCTGTGCCACATCAACAACGATGTGTATGTCGCGCCGAACTGGAATGGATTCTTGATCGACGCGATGGAACGCCATCGTCTGGATGCCTGCTCGCCACTGGGATTGGAAATGATGCCGACGGCTTCTTTGACCGACTGGATGCAGGGGCGATGGGCGGCGATTGGGCAGGGACGGCTTTCCAGTGGAAAGGGCATCGAACAATTACGAACGATGATTCAAGCGATGTATGGCAATTGGGAACGCTATTGCGAGGAGGCGCACCGTGCATTTGCCGGCACGATATTCGACGGGATCGTCGGGTCCTGCGTCATGATCAGACGATCGACCTATGACGTACTCGGCGGTTTGGACGAGCGCATTCAGTCCGCTGACTGGGATTTATACTATACCTTGCGCCAGCGCGAACAACTCATTGGGGATGTGAAGCGATGCATGGTCGTAGGAGCGTCGTTCATCCATCATTTCATCCGGGCGACGATCAAGAGTAAGCGGGAGCCGTTCGCCTGTACCCATCCTCAACTCTCCATTCCTGAGAAATGGTCAATGGAAGAACAAGAAGCGCTCTGGTGCAAGCCCAATTATTTCCGATCCGCATCTGATGAACGTTCATTCCAGCAGATCTTTCGCAGGCGGGTTGGTAAGCCTCTCAAGAAGCTTGCTCAAGAATTCAACCGTGCCTTTGCGTGGCGCTGGCGCTATGTAAGCTCCGAAAGGATTGTTGAGCTGCACCGCCGGCAGTTTGAGCAGGCGGCGACCGTGCTGCCCAGTGGAGTGTCGTCATGACTAGCGCCTCCAGCCTCTCCACCGTGACTTGCCTGGTGATCACCAAGAATGAAGAAGCCAATATCCAAGACTGTCTGAAATCGGCTCAGTGGGCAACTGAAGTACTCGTGGTCGATGCAGAAAGCCGTGATCGGACCGTGGAGTTGGCCCGTGCTTGCGGGGCAAAGGTGTCTGTGCGTTCCTGGCCTGGCTTCGGTCTACAGAAGAACTTCGGGATGGCGCAGGCGTCATCTGACTGGATTCTGATCCTCGATGCTGACGAACGAGTGACTGAGGAGCTACGCAGGGAGATCACAGATTGTCTAAATGGATGGACGTCCGGCGCTCCTGTGGCCTATCGGATTCCAAGGCGGAACTTTTTTTACGGGGATTGGGTGCAAGGAGGCGGTGTCTATCCTGATTATCAGATACGCCTGTTTCGACGAGGGATGGCTCAATATAACGATGTTGCCGTGCATGAAAATCTCCTTGTCGATGGAGAGATTGGAACATTGGCCGGGCACATTGATCACTACACGGAACGGAACATATGTGACCATTTTCGGAAGTTCGGTTTGTACACCACGCTCGCGGCCCAGGAAAAATCCAAGTCTGTTAAGGGAGTCAATGCGGCGGATCTTCTGGTTCGCCCATTGGTCGTGTTCTTCAAAACCTATTTGGCGAAGAAGGGATATCGAGACGGAGTTCGTGGGCTTATCGTCTGTACATTTGCGAGCATGTATACGTTCGTGAAATATGCGAAGCTTTGGACCATGACCAGTTCGGCGGTCTTTGAGGCGGATACGCGGTAGTGGAACGACGGATTCTCTACGTGCATGGGATGGAAGCGATCGGAGGCGCAGAGCAGGATCTGCTGTTACTCTTACGCGGCATTGACCGCACGCAGTGGACCCCAATGGTTGCCTGTCCAGAGCAAGGTGCCTTTCGAGTGTGTGTCGAGACTCTCGGCATACCCGTTTCATCCATCACGCTGCCTCCATGGCGAAAACTGCCGTCTTTGTTTAGCCGGTATGCAGCCATCAGAGATTTCAGTACTCTTCTGAGTAGTCTTCAGCCCACACTCATTCACGTCAATGATCTCTGGTGGGCGCCTCACACTGTTCGTGCGGTGCAAAGGTTGACACGCGGCGTGACCCCTGTGATTGTGCATGTCAGACAAAATATCAAGCCCGAAAAGGTCCGGGCCTATTTACTGGATGAGGCGGATTACGTTTTGGCGGTGTCACATCAAGTACGGGCTGCGCTTGAGCAAGGGGGAGTAAACTCTACGCATGTCTCGACCCTTTATAGTGGAGTGGATCTGACCGCATGCTCCGAGGCGGCTGATGGGGAAAGTATCCGGGCAAGGCACGGTATTCCCCACGATGCACTCTTGGTTGGGACAGTGGCCAATCTTTTACCGATCAAGGGATATGAGGTTCTGATTAAAGCGCTGCCCGCTATCTTTGACAAGGTGCCGACCGCTCACTATTTGATTGTCGGCGCGGGAACTGGTGAGTACCCGGGGCATCTCCAGCAGATGTGTGAGGATCAAGGCGTCGCAGATCGCGTCCATTTCGTCGGTTTTCAAAATCAGACCTGGCCTTATCTCGCGGCGCTGGATCTCTATGTGCAGCCGTCGCTCAATGAAGCGTTTGGCATTGCCGCCGTCGAAGCCATGGCGATGGGAAAAGCCGTAGTGGCAACCAGGGTCGGTGGACTTCCCGAGGTGGTGGCGGATCAACAAACGGGTCTGTTGGTCCCTCCTGGAAACGCAGTCGAACTGAGTAAGGCCGTACTGTCGTTGCTAGAAGATCGACCTCGGCGGGAACACCTGGGGCGTTGCGGGATCGTGCGGGTACAGGAACACTTCAATCTCAAAACGGCTCTTGCTGGAATCGAGCAGGTATACCGTAACGTCTTAGCAAGAAGACAGGCTGGATAGGATAGGATGAGGATCGGTTTTGATGCCAATCCGATGGTGGGCGATATGGGGGGTGTGGGGTGGCACAGTTACCATTTGCTCCGTACGATGTTGATCCAGCAAGAGGGAATAGACTTTGTAGCTTATGCGAGGCCTGGCGCTGCTCA
>DATEPD010000257.1:0-5231 GCA_035273365.1 Nitrospiraceae bacterium
CTGGTGAGGGAAATGAATGTCAAATAAATTTTCGTAAAAGTCCTGTAAAAGCGATGAGTTGGATGAACTCTCATTGCGCCGGTAGAAAGCGATCAGCTATAATTCCTCGTCTATTTCTTCTGCCAACCGTCGTGAGGATACATACACCATGGGTGAACTTGTTCAGTTGACTTCCTTTGGTCTGACCGAAGGGGAGGTGCTTGGAGCGCTCGGGCGGGTCAAAGTTCGTGATGTTGATTATGCAGATCTGTATTTTGAATCCTGTGTGTCCGAATCTGTTTCGATGGAGGAATCTCTCGTCAAGCGCGCAACGAAAAGTGTGTCGCAGGGGGTAGGAGTGCGAGCGACTGTGGGGGAAAAAACTGGCTTTGCCTATTCCGATGAGCTGACCAAGAAGGATCTTGAACTCGCGGCCGATACGGCCCGGTATATTGCCAATTCACCGAGCACGACCGAAACGGTTCCGGTGCCGGTCCGCCAACGCCCAACGCGAGATCTCTATCCAATCGATCGGGCACACGCCGAAGTTGCCACGGCAGACCGCGTGGCCTTATTGAACGCGATCGATGTTGAGGCGCGCCATTACGATCCACGCATCAAGAATGTCATGGCCTCGTTCAACACGGAATATAAGGTGGTGGTAGTGGCGACGTCGGATGGGACATTGATCGGGGATGTCCAGCCGCTTTCGCGCCTGCAAGTGACCTGCATCGCTGAAGAGAACGGCCAACGTCAAGCCGGGTCGTTCGGCGGGGGTGGTCGGGTTGGATTTGAATTCTATCACGAGGGTGATCGGTATCTACGGTTTGCACGTGAAGCGGCGCGTGAAGCGATTCTCAACCTCTCTGCCGTGGAAGCGCCGGCTGGTATCATGCCGGTTGTGCTGGGCGGAGGGTGGCCGGGGATTTTATTGCACGAAGCCATCGGCCATGGCCTAGAAGCAGACTTCAATCGCAAGAAAACCTCCGCATTCTCTCACCTCCTCAATAAACGGGTGGCGTCCGACGTCTGTACGATCGTTGACGATGGAACGTTGCCGGGCCGACGGGGTTCCCTCAACATGGATGATGAAGGAACTCCGACTGGCCGTACGGTACTTATCGAGCGCGGGATTTTGCGCGGCTATATCACCGATAAACTCAATGCGCATCTCATGGGCATTCCTGTGACCGGTAATGGGCGGAGAGAAAGTTATCAAAGTGTGGTGCTGCCTCGAATGACGAATACATTTATGTTAGCGGGAACGTCGGACCCTGATGAGATCATCCGTTCGGTCGATCGCGGGTTATATGCCGTGTCATTCGGTGGCGGGCAGGTGGATATCACCAACGGGAAATTTGTGTTTTCCGCCAGCGAAGCGTACTTGATCGAGGGAGGGAAGGTGACAAGGCCGGTCAAGGGTGCGACGTTGATCGGAAGCGGTCCGGAAATTCTTACCAAAGTCTCGATGGTCGGGCATGACCTGAAACTTGATGAGGGCATTGGGACCTGTGGCAAAGAAGGGCAGTCCGTTCCAGTGGGCGTTGGTCTGCCGACCATTCGAATCGACGCGATCACCGTGGGTGGGACGCAGTGATGAGTCAGCAGATACAACAGCGCGATGGCTATGGACAACTCGCTCTGGATCTCTTGGCCAAGGCGAAGCGCAGTGGGGCGACCGAAGCAGACATCATTATTGCCGACGGCGAGACCTTCTCGGTGCAAGTCCGGTTGGGCACTGTCGATCGTCTCACGAAAGCGCGGGAGAAGCATCTCGGCTTACGTGTATTCGTCGGGAAACGCTCTGCCAGCACCTCCACCTCAGATTTCTCAGCGGACTCCTTGAATCAACTCGTTGCCGAGACCTGTATTTTGGCGAAAGCTGTTGTGGAAGATCAGGTGTCCGGATTGCCGTCGGCGGATCAGATGGCCAGAGAGAGGCCGGATTTGGATCTCTACGATCCTACCCGACTGAATACGGAACAGCAGATCGAATTGGCCAAACGAGTAGAGGCGTCCGCCATGTCTACGGACGAGCGTGTGACAAATTCTGAAGGAGGCGATTTCGATTCCTCCTCGGGGCGGGTGGTGTTGGGCAACAGTCATGAATTCCTAGGAGAATACCAGAGTTCCAGCTTTTCAATGTCGGTGTCGCCCGTCGCGACCGATCCAGAGAGCGGGGCCATGCAACGTGATTCCTGGTACGCGGTGCAACGCAAGTTCTCGAAAATGGATACCCCGGAGGCTGTGGGAATGGAAGCGGCACGGCGGACGATCCGAAAGCTCGGAGCGAGGAAGGTGGCCACCCAACGAGTTCCTGTCGTCTTTGATTCCGAAACGGCAGGAAGCCTTATGGGAAATCTCTGTAACGCGGTGTCAGGGTATTCGCTCTATAAAGGTGCTTCGTTCTTGGCCGGCCAATTGGACAAACCGTTGGCCCCTGAGTATGTCACGGTGTATGACGATGGACGAGTGGTCGGGGGACTGGGTTCTCGCCCGTTCGATGGAGAGGGTTTGCCGACTAGAAAGACGACAGTGGTGGAGCGAGGCGTGTTGAAGAGCTACCTGCTCGATACCTATTCTGGGAGGAAACTTGGGCTGGCATCGACCGGTAATGCCTCGCGCAGTGTCGGTGAAAATCCCTCGGTCGGTCCCACAAATTTCTATCTCGCGCCAGGGACGAAGACGGCGCAAGATATTATTAAGACAGTCAAAGAGGGGCTGTATGTTACAGAGCTTATCGGTTTCGGCATCAACATGGTGACCGGCGATTATTCAAGGGGGGCTGCCGGGTTTTGGATCGAAGGCGGCGAGTTGGCCTATCCCGTGGAAGAGATCACGATTGCGGGCAATCTGAAGGACATGTTTGCGGGGATTGAGATGATCGGCAGCGATCTCGTGTTTCGTGGACGCATTGCCAGTCCGACGGTGAAGCTCGCGGAGATGATGGTGGCGGGAAATTAGGGATGAAAAGCATACACGAATAGCCGAAGGCCAGGATGGTGTGGAAACGCTTGGCGTTACCTCAGCCACTGGTCATACGCGCGAATCATAGCGGGGTGAGCCATGGCTGAGTCAATCAGAGAAATACGAGTCCAGTATCCGAGCGATAAGGTGACGATGCGGGCCTATGTGGCAGCCCCGCAGACCAAAGAGCCAAGACCCGCGATCATTGTCATTCAGGAATGGTGGGGACTGAGCGAACACATCATGGATGTGGCACGACGCTTTGCCGGTGAGGGGTATGTGGCCATCGCGCCGGATTTGTATTCGCGGCTTGGGCACGTGCTCACGACCGATGCCAGCGAAGCAGGTAAGCTCATGAACACCCTGCAACAGGACGATGGCCTCAAAGATTTGAATGCGACAGTCATCTATCTCAAGTCCGTGCCTGAAGTGGATTCGACGAGGATCGGGGTGACCGGATTCTGTATGGGCGGATCTTATGCGCTCATGCTGCCCTGTGTGAATAGAGACATTAAGGCAGCCGTGCCGTTCTATGGTCAGGTGCCGAATCCGGATACACCGCTCCAACAACTTTCAGCTCCTATGTTGTACATCTATGGGGAGGATGATGGTTGGATTACCAAAGCGGATGTTCAACGGCTCGCAGCAGGCTTCAAGAAGTATAATAAATCCGGCGAAATCAAAACCTATCCCGGCGCACCGCATGCGTTTTTCCGGGATTCGGATATGACCGTGTATCGGCCGGAGGCGGCCAAAGACGCCTGGACAAGGGCCACAGCATTTTTCAAACAGCACCTGAGATCATAAGAGGGGTTACACGTACCATGCCGCTTAATGCCGAATTGGGAAAGATCATGCTCCAGTTGATTACATCACGATATGATGACCGGCATTGGCGTAAGAAGATTGAAAAGACCTTGGGTTTGCCACAATCTGGTGTCGGGGATCCTGTGCAACAGCAAGTCTTCATGTATCTCAAGATGGGACTCAAGGCGTATAAATCCCGTCGGGCCGATCCGGATTCCTGGATCGTCGGAGGGTATGCCACGAGAGAAATCGTTGAACGAGCTAAATTCCAGCCTCAACTGGTAGGCCCCGCTATCACAAAGGACGATGTTGCGTGTTTGGGCAGCGACCCTGGGAAAGAGATCGACGAACTCTGGTGGGACGAGATGCTTGTGTCCTGGTTCGATATCCCGGAGGCAGAATTGGAAGAGAAGTCGGGCACGGATTCCAAGACAGCTTCTTCTGCAAAGGCCGAAAGAGTGTAGCCTTGTTCTGAGCGGTCCTTCGCGAGCTTATCTGAAGAGTTCCATCTGTGCGGGCTGAGGCGGATCGATCTGTATGGTCGAGGATGTCTGTGAAACGGAAGCCGTAGATTCGGCAGGTTTCGCCTGGCGGTCAAGAAACGCTCTCAGTTTTTTGAAGTCCTCACGCAACGGTTCAAGCATGTTGCCTTGATGGAGGGCTGCGGCGGGATGAAGCAAGGGGAAGAGGACAAAGTCTTTCAAATAAAACGCCTGGCCGCGAACCTTTGTAATCCCCACTTTCCGTTCCAACAACGTTTGCGTGGCCCAATTCCCCAACGTACAGACGAGTTTCGGGTGGATCATCGCGATCTGTTGCATCAGAAACGGCTTGCACGTCTCGACTTCGTCCGGTTCCGGGTCGCGATTGTTCGGCGGCCTGCATTTGATCACGTTCGCGATGTAAATATCGGCACGTGACAATTCCGCGGATTGCAGCAAGTCGTTCAAGAGTTTTCCCGCGGCTCCGACAAACGGTTCCCCCTGCCGGTCTTCATGGAAACCGGGTGCTTCCCCCACGAACATTACACTCGCGTGCGGATTCCCCACACCGAATACCACTTGGGCCCGGCCCATCTTCGAGAGCTTGCAACGTTGGCAGTCATGCAGCGACTTGTTGAGTTCGAGGAGCGTCATGCTAGTGAAGGTGAGGCGTTAAAAAAATAAAAGGATTTTAGGCGGACCGACTTTTCCTGTCAATGGAAGAGAACGGTGCAGAAATGGTTATCCACATTCCCACGTGCGGGTGGAGTTTTTGTTCGCCCGCTTTCCACGTACGCTGAATAAAATCCTGTTCCACGTCTCATCCTTGCGGATTGCCTCTACGGGGATTGGTCCCGTATCCGGTGAGCCCGAGCGGCATTGCTCCAAGAAGCGTGTGACTGACGGGTGGTGTTTTCAAAACAATAGAGCGGACCATCAGATACGGTTTCGTCAAGCTGACCTAGGGAACCATTATCGCATCGGCGCAACGGTTGC
>DATEPD010000258.1:0-5797 GCA_035273365.1 Nitrospiraceae bacterium
CAACATCATATGACCAGGTTCGCGTGTTGCTCGTTGGACAGGACCCCTATCCGACTCCTGGTCATGCCCATGGCCTCTGTTTTTCTGTGAAACCGACCGTTCGGCCCCTGCCCTTCTCGTTGCGAAACATCTATCGAGAACTTCATAAAGACATTGGATGTCAGATCCCCAATAATGGTGATCTGGAGCCTTGGGCCAGACAGGGTGTTCTTATGCTCAATACGGTTCTTACGGTCCGGGCACACCAAGCCAATTCACATCAAGGACGAGGCTGGGAACGATTCACTAATCGCGTGATCGAACTGGTCGCCGCGAAGGAGACACGTGTCGTCTTCGTCTTGTGGGGACGTGAGGCCCAGAAGAAGCGGAAGCTGATCACGCAATCGCATCATGCCGTGGTCGCTTGCGCACATCCCTCACCCTTGTCAGTGAGAGGATTTTTCGGCTGCCGATGTTTTTCGCACATCAACCGAGATCTGGCCGATGCCGGGTTGACTCCGATTAACTGGCAGATTCCAGATGTCTAGCGACAGGATGCTGAAAAAGCCCGCCAGCGTCGTTCTCGGCTCATCGAAATCCTCAACGTACCCCTGAGGGTACGCCTCCGGTTCCGACTCGCCTGCGGCCTTGCTGGACGGCCTTTTTGAGCATCCTGTTCAGTTTATTTCTGTTGTCTAGGCTGTACAGACCAATGAATTTCCGGCATGAGCACAGAGTCCTTCCTAAGTCTGTAAGTGGCAGGAGTCGGCTTCTGTCGCTCTCGAATTGACTCTCTCACCATGTCCATGTAAAGTCAGGCACGACGTATTGAGCCACGCCGACTGTCCCATCTCTCGCACAGCACTCTCTCCTACGTTTCCGTGCGTTTGATTCTCCGGTCTTCGCCGCTTCTACGCCCGAGTGCCCATTGGTGGCCGCAGTTTCTGTGGTCCACGACCGCTGTCTCTGACAAGTGCCGTCGTGTTGGGCACAACCTGTTCGTCCACCATGTCATAAAGGAGTGTCAGATGAATCAAGAACAATTCAAAGTGTTTTGGGCCCAATTGAAGGCGCCACTTAAAGCGAAGTGGGAGAAGATCACGGATGCGGATCTTTTGGAAATTGGGGGAAACCTGGCCACGTTCACAGCGGTCCTGGAGAAACGCTATGGCACAACCCAGAATGCCGAGGTCAACACCTGGGCAAACCGACGGTACTGCCATTGGTCAGGGCATTATACGAATGCGTACCTGGACCCGGTGAAGGCGTCCTGACAATTCGCGTGGATGAACTGCACGGGAGAGGGTGCCTGAAGTACAGCCCCGTTCGTGAAGTGGACGACATCGGGAGTTTTGACGAAAGAACAGAAAGGATCGGCCTATGAAAAAGATTGTGATCAATAAGAGCTACAACCAATTTTGCGTGAGTCACCAGGCATTTCTACGATTGCGCGAGCTGGGCCAGCAGGATGCGCTGAAGGAAACGGATCTTGGCGCCTATTGGCCAGAGGCTGCGACGCCCAGAGAGCCGAGCCTCAATCAGTGTGGAAAGCTGATCCCGCGTGATGACCTAAAGCTCGCCCAAGTTGTGGAAGAACTCGGTGGGGCTGCCAATGGCCATGGTGCAGAGTTGCGGGTGGTCACGATTCCGGAAGATGTCCGGTGGGAAATTAGCGCCGTGGGTGGGATAGAGCACGTCAGCGAAGTCCATCGAACCTGGGCATAATTACCTGAACCCTCACCTGGCCTATTTGGTTAGTTTGGTTCGACCAAACACACGGGACAGACAGAACAGACCCGATGGACCAGACCGACCGTTCGTTAGGTCTTCTTCAGAAGGGGCCCATGCGTGATGTCCTATGGCCCATCCAGCAGCAACTTGGCGCGCTGAAACGCGTTGGTCCTCGCTTCCCACTCGCTCTTATAGCCGGTCGACGAATCCTGGTCTGACCGACGACCGTCAGGATGATTGAACCCCGGGATCGAAAACGTACACAACCATTTACCAGTCTTGGTCTGGCTGGTGACCAAGATCACTTTCTGGCCTTTGGAGTAACAGATTTCTGTCATGCGTCCCGTTGACTCTATGTTGATAAAGTTCTCCAGCCTCTGATGCGTACGACGGCCAGGCCCAGCGAGATAGGAAAGGGTGTGCGGTCTATGTGGTATCACGCGGCTAGGTCGTCTTGACGAAGCGATCCGGCGCCAGCACGCTGTGGAGTGATTGTGTGACCGCGCGCCGATAGGGTGCCTTCTGTCGTAGCATGATGACGAGCTCTTCATCATCGATCAGGATAGATAAATCGCTCTCGGTGACGAGCTGCCGATCGGGCGCCCCGATATTCATGCGATATTGCGTCTTCCCGTCCGGATTCCGGTTGGGCCCGCTGACTATCTCGGTGAGCCCGTCGATGAATCCGACATGTCCTTCGTGTCGGTGCTTCACCTTCGTTCCATCAGGAATGCGGACCCAGGCCGTGGCTGTTCGCGAGTGAACGGGTTTCCCGGTATTCATGGTCATGGTCTCTCCCTGTAATCCGATATGGAATAAAGAATCATTGCCGGATATTCATCGCCGACCCCGTCGTTGCGGAGTTGTCGATGCACCTTTCCCTGCGAGTGCTTCGAATCGAATGCGCAACGAGGCGGCACGTCGTAGACCGAGGAACAGCGGAGACGACAGGAACGATCCTTTGATAGAATCCATGGTCCAGCATGCACCCATCACTCTACCACATACAGGTCAGCCATAGCGAATAGCCACACGAATTCCCCGGTGGTCAGATTCTCGTTCGCCGACATAGAGGTTGTCACTTCCCCACGATCGTTTTGTTCATTCTTGTTCATGGGGGTTTCTTTGGTTTCTCTGCCTCGATGAACAAAATGAGCGTGATAGATACCCTCTACATAATGAACACGGGTGATTTCCCCTCACGAAAAGCGTATTCTTTGTCGCCATGACACATTTTAGTTACAGAAGCCACAGCCCTCTCGGCAGTCATGTGGAGCAGCACACATCAAGACACGTCATGAAGATCCACATAGCCGAAGCCGGGATGCTGTGTCTCGTCGCCCTCACTACCGGTGCCTGTGTCATGTCGAGCACCTACAACGAAGCCGTCGCCGATCTCGACGCGACGAAAGCCGAAGTCGACAGCACAAGAAGCCAATCAAAGATCCTCACCGAACAGGTCAACGAGCTTCTGCAACTCAAGATCGAACTCGCAAGGCAAATGGATGAGATCTCGTTGGCACTCCAGCAAGCTAAGCAATCGATGCAAGCTGAGCACGCTGCCTCGCAAGCCCGGCTGACCAGACTCACCCAGACAATCAGTCAGCTGAACGCCCAACAGCGTAAGTTGCTCTATGCGCTCCAACGCGCGAACGAAGAGCGGCCGGCGCTGCAATCAATGGTTGAGGGATATAAATCCAAGCTGGGAGAGGCAGACGGACCCAGAGGGACAGTCTCTCCTACGTCCATCGCGCCGACCAACGGACAGGCCGAGACAGCCCTTGCCCCACCATCACAAGTTGCAGTGCAAACAGATCCAGCTCCCAATCCGGCAGTCACGGCACCCGCAGATCCGACTGCAGGAAGCCCGAAGCCGCAGCCGGCGAACAAGCAGCCGTCCGAACCAGTCGAAGATGACTGGCTGACTCTTTTTAAGGGGTGGATCATGGCCATCTGGCAATCGCTCTTTCAATAGCCCGCATGATTCATGAACACTTCTGCTGAAATCGCCGATCCGCTGCTACGACAGGCCTTGGGCCGACGAACTATCATGAATAAGTGAGCTAGCAATGGAAGCAACGGCGAACAGCGATCAGCTAATTGATGTGGTGTATTTGGTTGGGCTCGTGTGTCTGGTCTCTTTGGCGGTTGTGGTGCTACGGATTGCGTGGGTTGCCTGGCTCACACCGCGCAAAAAGCCAGACCAATCAGCGAGACAAGACTAATCTCTCTGGTTCATTGTAGCGTGGGCAGATTTTCCAGATGGGAAGTATATAGGGAGCGCGGGCAGCGCCAACCACCAATCGGACAGGCGGTTCGACCTCACGTGCGAATGTGAAACGAGCTTATTTTAATTCTGTGCGTTCCGCGAGCAGAAGGGCGGCCAGGCCGCCCTTCCCATCTTATTATAGTTGTTGAATCGCAGAGAGTAACCATTTCCCATTCTGGTATCGCATAAAAGTCCACACTTCGCCGGTTTCGGTCGGGGTCTCTTCGTTGCCTTCGATGAGATAGCCTGGCTCTCCCCGTTGTTTCGTCAAGGAGACAGTGTAGTCACGGGCACTCCAGTGAAGCCCTATTGTTGCGTAACATATGGCGTCTTCGGTCCATGTTTCCTTTACCTCTGCACGTAGGAGCACCACATCTTCAACATGATTTGCGATGTCAAGGCTGGTCTGTTCGGCCAAAGCGGTACTGAAATACGCCAGCATTTCCGGAGTGACGAACCGCCGCAATCCAGCCAAGTCTTGTTTGCTCCAGGCCGTTTGAATATCGGTCAGCAGTTGCTGAAAGGCCGCCTTGTCGGCCGAGGTGATCTCGTTGTCCACTGTCGCTGTGCTCAGCATCGTGGGAGAAGGCTCTGCCATCAGAGTACCGCTGAATGCGTTGCTCCGGGTAATTCCAGAAAAATCAGGAGTGGGTCGTCGCCGCACTTTCACGAAATAATAAAACGCTCCGGCTCCTATGAGCATGAGGATGAGGAGTATCCCAGAGGAGCCAAAACCCTCCGTTGGCTTGTTCGTTTCGCCGACGGCTTCACCGGCATCGGTGGTACGCGCGCTACTTTCTGTCGCGCCAAACAGCATATGGCCGATATATGACCCCATTACCCCGGCTGCCAGACCAGCCAACAGGGGATTGCGTTGCATAAATGAGGGCTGCATGGCAGGGACCGGTTGGGCAGTTGGATTACCGGCTGCCGATGGCGGAGCGGTCGCCGCCGGCCTCGGAGTGGTCGACTGTTCAATCGGTTTCGCGCCGTTCTGGTCATAGGTGCGCGATCCGCGGCTACCCATGCTCTCGGAGCCGCTATACCCCCTCGGACCGCCGGAGAATCCTCCACCAAATCCTCCACCTCTCGCCTTTGCAAAAGATACGGTCGGAACCCCGATCAGTGCGATCACAATCAACGCTGCCGTGATTCTTGTCGTATTCATGATACGCGTCCTTTCTGTCGTCGTCGCAGGTCAACCAAACATGCACCAACATCCTAGCAGACAAGGCGACAAGAAATCCTAAGATTCGAGTACCTCCTGGTTGTCCCTTGCGATGTGTCTTGAGGCCCGTTAAATTTGTTACCCTGTCTCTATAGAGGAGCAGTCAAGGCTGCCCGTTACCGCGCGCATCGAGCGCGACACATTTCTAGTGCCGACTATCTCCTTCTCTCGTACCTATCTCTCCAGGGGTGGCCTGGTCGATCCTCGAATGCGCGCGTCGAACGAGCACCTTCCGAGCGTGCGCCGCGAGCAGGAGGACGACCAGGCTGCCCCGATCTCCCTTCTTAGGGCGCGCATTCCGGGAGCACAGGACCCATGTGGGTGCCCTTCCCTGCCGTGACGAACGAGCCCCATCGAATTAATAATCTTCCGAGCTTGCTTGTTCTCTCTCAGGGATGGGGGCTGAATGATCTTCCACTGCGCGCAACTTTCTCACCCGCCCACCCACTGGCACGCCGAGACGTGTCATTAGCCCGTGCGAGGGCCTTCCGTTTTTCCCACGTTCTCCTAGGGGGAGCAGTCAGACTATTCTTCACTGCGCGCATCGAGGGAGCACATTCTCATCGTGCGGCCTCGGCGAGCAAGAAGGA
>DATEPD010000259.1:0-7887 GCA_035273365.1 Nitrospiraceae bacterium
TTTGGTGATGGAATATTTGGCACCAAGGTCATCCAAGGTGAGAGGGGTTTCTGAGAGAATCCGGTTCCGCAGAATGTCTTCGTCCCTCTCTTCGAGCGTCTTGATGAATTCGGCAAGCTTCGTTCGAAAAAGTGTCTGTAATTGGGTCTGTGCAAGTTTCTCGTCCGTCGGCATTTGTTGCGAGGGAAGCACATCTAGAAGGCTTCCTTCCTGGTCTTCGCCGATCGGCTGGTCCAGCGAGAGTTCCCAGTTACCCAGCCGCTGCCCCATCTCGATGACGTCCCGTTCGCGCACGTTCAAACGGTCGGCGAGCAACTTCGTGTCTGGAGCGAACCCTTCCCGTTCAAGCTTGGCCTTCTCTTTCTTGAGGTTGTAGAACAGCTTCCGTTGATCTTGGGTCGTTCCAATTTTAACCAGGCGATAGTTATTCAGCAGATAGCGAAGGATATAAGCCCGAGACCACCAGGCGGCGTAGGCGTAAAAACGCACGTTCTTCGACGGGTCGAACTTTTTGATGGCATGCATCAACCCGACGTTACCTTCTTGAATGAGGTCCATGTGGTCGGCGCCTGTGTGGAGGTACTCGGCGGCAATTGAGATGGACACGCGCAGGTTGGCCATGATGAGCTTCACGGCGGCGTCGCGATTACCGTGAGTTCGATATTCATGGAACAGGTGCAGCTCTTCTTCTTTGGAGAGGTAGGGATGGCGTCGGACTTCGGCAAGATATTGCTGGAGTGCTGTAACGGGCACCACGGCCGTGATGTCCGTGGCGAGAGGATCTTCTGGCGTTGCGGTCAGCGGCGCTTCGGGGGGCGGATTGATCTCTGCAATCTCCCCCTCGGACGGGTCCAAGATCTCCGGTTCGATCGGTTGTTCGTCGAGATTCTTTTTGCGCGGACTCATACCGGTCGAGATTATCATAAGAGGCTCTCGGCTGGGTGCTGAAAAATCTGCCGGTGCCACGTACTGTGGCGTGTGACACGCGAGACATGCGAGACTGGCGGGAACGAGCGAGACGGGTAGGCCGAGGTCGAGGCTAAGGTTGAGGTCTTAACCTCCAAATGACGACGGCGGACTGCTTCAGCATTGGCTGGGAGAATGTGATGAAGGATATGTTCCTCGGCTTAGCACGCGGGCATTGGCCCAGCGTAATCGGCGCATGGTTCCATCTCACCGTCAGTTTTATGGTGTGGCTGTTGATGGGTGCGCTGAGTTTGAGCCTCGCGCAGGACCTCCATCTCAGCCAGACTGAGACGGCACTCGTGGTGTCGCTTCCGCTACTGAGCGGCGCGGGACTTCGCATCGTCGCGGGGTGGAGCAGCGATTGGTATGGGGCGAAACCAACGGGTGTGCTCATTTTGCTGGGCGAGTTGGCAGTCGCCGTATGGGGGTGGTTGGGCGTTCATAGTTATGCCGAGTTGCTGCTCGTCGCCATCTTACTTGGTGTCGGAGGGGCGAGCTTCGCCGTGACCTTGCCGCTGGCAGGCCGTACTTATCCAGCGGCTCATCAGGGATTGGTATTGGGAATGGTCGCGTCCGGCAATGTCGGCACGGTGTTGGTTCTCTTTTTTGCACCACGCATCGCGGCGATAGGCGGATGGCACGATGTGTTTGGTTGGATGATTCTGCCGATTATTCTTGCGTTTGCGATCTTTGTGCTCCTAGTGCGTGACGATCGACAGAGCCGGCGAGACGAGCGTGACGCCCATTGGTGGCACAATGTTGCGATCATGATTCGGCATCCGAAAGCCTATTGGCTCTGCGGACTCTATGCGGTGACGTTCGGCGGTTTCGTCGGATTCTGCAGTATTCTTCCGCTCTTCTTTCACGAGCAATACCACGTGAACGGGATCGTCGCCGGTTCGATTGTCGCCTTGTGTGGACTGGTAGGCAGTCTTATCCGTCCGTTTGGAGGCTACGCGGCCGATCGGATCGGTGGTCTGCGCGCGCTCATGCTATCATTGCCCCTCATCGTGGGGATCGTCGCGGTGCTCGGCGAAGTTACCGGCGTCACCGTCGCGGTCGTGTTAATGGTGGTGGCGGTGGGGACTATGGGGGTCGGTAACGGGGTCATTTTACAATTGGCCTCGGAGTGGTTCCCAAAACAAATTGGCCTCGCCTCGGGTATTGTGGGAGCAGCCGGTGGGATCGGCGGTTTTCTCTTGCCCGTCTGGCTGGGGACGCTGAAAGAGATAACCGGTTCCTATCGGATCGGATTATGGATGTTCGCGGCAGCGACGGGCATTGCCTGGGGAACGGTGCTGGTAGCAGAACGACGAGCACGCCGAGTGCTCAATTCCATGGAGGCGGCAGGCCGTCTTTCCCGTTAGGCAAAAAAACGATGTTAAATGTTCAATGTTAAATGATAAATTGGTCGTCCATCGAAGAATCACAATTACACGTTCAACATGACAACTATATACACTCCTTTTCATAGCATCGAAGAAGCCATCAAGGACATCAAGAAGGGGAAATTCGTCATCCTCGTCGATGACGAGGATCGCGAGAATGAAGGCGACCTCGTCATGGCGGCTCAGCATGTAACGCCCCAGGCCGTCAATTTTATGGCCCACTATGCCCGTGGGTTGATTTGTCTCGCGCTGACGCCCCAACGAGTGGAAGAGCTCCACCTTCCGCAGCAAGCAGTGGAGAACACCGCCACGTTCGGCACGGCCTTTACCGTGTCCATCGATGCGCGGCGGGACATTACGACGGGTATTTCTGCGGCGGATCGAGCGACGACGATTCATGTGGCGATCGATCCGAAATCCAAGCCGAGCGACCTGGCGCGGCCCGGCCATATTTTCCCCCTGAAGGCGCAACAGGGCGGAGTATTGAAAAGGGCCGGGCAAACGGAGGGGTCTGTCGATCTGGCACGGTTGGCCGGGCTCACTCCCGCGGCCGTGATCTGCGAAATCATGAACCAGGACGGCACCATGGCGCGCGTGCCGGAGCTGACGAAGTTTGCCAAAGCACGCAAGATCAAGATGGTCACGATCAAGGCACTCATCGAATATCGGATGCAACGCGAGACCTTTGTGCGTCGGATGGCCAGCGCGCGCCTGCCGACCATGTTCGGTGATTTCGAGGCGGTGGCGTTCGAAAACGAAATCGACGGCATCACACACATTGCGTTGGTGAAAGGGCATGTGGAGGGAGGCGATCCCACCCTGGTGCGGGTGCACTCAGGCTGTTTGACGGCTGATGCCCTGGGATCGTTACGGTGCGACTGCCGCGACCAACTCCATAGGGCGATGGAAGTAATTCAGAAGGAAGGGCGTGGGGTCCTGCTCTATCTCAATCAAGAAGGGCGTGGTATCGGCTTGCTCAATAAGATTCGGGCCTATGGGTTGCAAGATCAGGGGAGCGATACCGTAGAGGCGAATTTGCAGTTGGGATTTAAGGCCGACTTGCGCGATTACGGCGTGGGGGCGCAGATTCTCGTCAATCTCGGGCTGCACCAGATCAAGCTCATCACCAACAATCCACGCAAGATCGTCGGCATCGAAGGCTATGGGCTGCGAGTCGTCGAGCGCGTGCCAATCGAGATTCAGCCGCGCGCGGCGAATATGAGGTACTTGCGAACGAAAAAGAAGAAGATGGGGCATATTCTAAAAAAAGTGTGACGGCTGCTGAAAATGGCCCCCAGCTTCGTTCTCGGTTCGAAACGATCCTCAACGTACCCCATGCGAGGAAAGAGCTGTCTTGGCAGCTCGGGGTGGGTGGGTGAGAACCGAAACGCCTCCGGTCGTTTCTCGCCTGCGGCCTCGCTGGATGACCATTTTGAGCAGCCTGTTGAGAATCTAATGGTTGAGTGGAAGGTGACTGTTAGTACATGAAGCTGCGGAAGGGTTCTCATGATGCGACGGGGTTGCGGTTTGGGGTTGTCGTTGCGAAGTTCAACAAGTTCGTTACGAGTAAGCTGCTGAGTTCCTGCGTTGAGGGGCTGACAAAATACGGCGTCAAGGCCGACGACATCGAGGTGGTACGGGTGCCGGGGGCATTTGAGCTTCCCCTGGTGGCCCGGACGATGGCACGGTCGCAGCAGTTCAATGCAGTGATTTGTCTCGGAGCGGTCATTCGTGGCGACACGCCGCATTTCGATTACATCAGTACAGAAGTCAGTCGCGGGATTGGACAGGCGGCGCTGGATACCGAGGTGCCAATCATCTTCGGTGTGTTGACGACACATACGGTTGCGCAGGCGATCGAGCGGGCTGAATCGGCCAAGTTCAATCGTGGTGGGGATGCGGCCAGGTCCGCGATCGAAATGGCGACGGTGATGAAAATGATCAGCGCTGACAAGACGGCAAGGGGCAAGCTGACAGGTGAGAGGTCGGCACGTGCGAAATCAATCAGGAAGAAGCGATGACCCCTTCTTGTCAGCCTGCTGGCTTGTCAACTTGTCATCGAGGCTTCTGTGGGTAGCCGCCATCAAGCCCGGGAGCGCGCGCTCCAGATTCTGTTTCAGTACGATATCCACGGCAGGCCTGGCCTGTGGTTGGATGTGTTCTGGAAGGAGAACGAGGCACCGGATGAGGTGAAGGCCTTTGCCGAACGGCTCGTGGCTGGAGCTTTGGGGAATAAAAAAGAGCTGGATGCCCTCATTGAGAAGTACGCCACCAACTGGAAAATCAGCCGCATGCCGATTGTGGACCGCAACATCCTGAGAGCCAGTACCTATGAATTGTTGTGGATGGACGACGTGCCGGCCAAGGTGACGGTGAATGAAGCCATCGAATTGGCGAAGAGTTTCGGGGATGAAGATGCATCGAAGTTCGTGAACGGCATTTTGGATAAGGTGCTGGCAACTGAGCCTCGGCTGGCGGAGAAACGCACTGAGGCAGCGCACGTGAAAGGTAAAACGTGAAAGTCGCACGGTTTACATTTCGCGTGTCACGTCTCACGAGGCCTTCATGATTGACCGATACACTCGTCCCCAGATGAAAGCCATCTGGGAATTGAAACGTAAGTATGAGATCTGGCTGGCCGTCGAACTGGCCGCCTGCGAGGCGTTCGAACGAGCCGGACAGGTTCCACGCGGCACCGCGGCTCGTATTAGAAAGAAGGCGACGATCGATGTGAAGCGGATCGCCAAGATCGAAAAGACGACCAAGCATGATGTGATCGCTTTTCTCGAATCGCTCGTGGAATCGGTCGGCCCGGAGCATCGGTTTCTCCATATGGGGCTGACCTCCTCCGATATTGTCGACACGTCCTTGGCCGTGCAGATGACCGAGGCGCTCAATCTCATTCTCGACGATCTTGACGAGCTGATCGCTGTTTTGAAGCGGCAGGCACTGAAATATAGGAACCAGGTTATGGTTGGCCGCTCGCATGGCATTCATGGCGAACCGATCTCGTTTGGTTTCAAGCTGGCCATTTGGTACGAAGAAGTCGGCCGGCACCGAGAGCGGCTGATGCACGTGCGGCGGGAGATCGCGGTCGGCAAGTTTTCCGGGGCCATGGGCACATTCGCGCATCAAGGGCCTGAAGTGGAAGCGTACGCCTGTGCCAAATTGGGGCTCACGCCGGATCCTGTCTCCAATCAAATTGTGCAGCGCGATCGTCATGCGGCCTATGCCTCGGCACTGGCGCTGTTGGCTGCCAGCATCGAAAAGTTTGCGACCGAGATTCGCCATCTGCAACGGACCGAGGTGCTCGAAGCGGAAGAATATTTCTCGGAGGGACAGAAAGGATCCTCGGCGATGCCGCATAAGCGGAATCCAATCGCCTCGGAGAACCTCTGCGGACTGGCCCGCGTGGTGCGGGGCAATAGCCTCGCGGCGATGGAGAATGTCGCGCTGTGGCATGAACGCGACATCAGCCATTCCTCCGTGGAGCGCGTGATCATGCCGGACAGCACCATTCTTATCGACTACATGCTCGCGCGGATTACCGATGTCATCAAGCATCTGGTGGTGTATCCGGCCAACATGAAACGCAACCTCGATCTCACCGGAGGACTGGTCTACTCGCAACGGCTTCTGCTGCGGCTCATTGAGGAGGGCGCGCAACGCAAGGAGGCGTATGAGGCAGTCCAGCGCAATGCGATGGCTTCCTGGAAAGGAGCGGGGGACCTACAAGAATTAGTCCGCAGGGACCCCTTCGTGACGAAACATCTCACGGCAACGGAGATTCGATCCTGTTTCGATTCGAAGTATTATCTGCGCCATCTCGACAAGATTTTCCGACGGGTGTTCGGACCGGGAGCGCGTAACCCAGGAAAAGGAAGGAAACGATGAGATCTTATATCTCTATCCTCATGCGTCTTATTGTGCTGGTCATTGTCGGTCTGGTGACGGGGCCGGTCGTTGAGGCCGCAGATCGGGACAAGCTACTGAGTGAGCCTGGCGTCTATGGCACCTTTGCCGCCTTCCGTCTTGATGCGGACTGGGCGAAGCAGGATCAAGCGACGCGTATCGCGCAATTGACTACCCTGAAGGGAGTGGTCGAGCAGCATCGAGAGAAATTGGCGATCGATACCTTTCTTCTCCGTGGGCTCTCCGATCGCGCCGATGTGCTGTTTCGCATTCACGCGACCGAATTGCGCGAGACCCAACAGTTCCTTCTGGATCTTCAGGGCAGTCTCTTTGGTAAGCACCTGACCAGTAGCACGGTCTTTTCCGGCCTGACGAAGAAGGCCATCTATGTGCCAGGTATGCCGGACAACCTCAAGGCAGACCTGAAGACTCCCAGCGAGCCAGGTCCCAAGCCCTATGTGATCGTGATCCCGATCCGGAAGGATGCGGACTGGTGGGCCCTATCACAAGAGCAGCGCGCGGCGATGATGCAGGAACATACCGAAGCATCGTTGCCCTACCATAAGACAGTCAAGCGGAAGCTCTACCATTCGACCGGCCTTGACGATCTGGACTTCATTACCTATTTTGAAACGTCACGGCTGGAAGATTTTCACAGTTTGATTCTGGCGCTGGAGAAGGTGAAAGAGTTTCGGCATAACAGGCGGTTCGGTCATCCGACCCTGCTGGGGACGGTCAGATCGTTGGACGAAATCATCGAAGTGTTGGCGCAGTAGCGCGTGACAAGCGCGAGGAGCGCGACTTGCGTGACGTGTGAGTCCTGTCACTGCCCGTCGCGCTTTTCCCGCCACTCTCGCCCGTCTCGATTGAGTCAGGCATCGGCGATTGCAACATAAGTGTTCATGAATAATGCGGGGTAAGGAACAACTATGGTAATGGGGGCGCTCCTCTACGAAGGGAAAGCGAAGAAAGTTTTTGCGACCGACAAGCCAGATCAGGTCGTTCAGTACTTCAAGGACGATGCGACGGCGTTCAACGCGCAGAAGCGCGGGACCATCGTCGAGAAAGGCATCGTCAATAATAAAGTCTCCGAACGGCTCTTTCGGTTGTTGGAACAGGCCGGTGTGCCCACCCATTTTGTCGAGCGGGTAAGCGACCGGGAATTGCTCACGAAGAAGGTGACGATCGTGCCGGTCGAAGTCGTGGTCCGCAATATCGTGGCAGGCAGTTTGGCGAAGCGACTAGGGCTGAAAGAGGGAGATCCTATCGAGCCGGCCATCGTGGAGTGGTACTACAAGAACGATGGGCTGGGCGATCCGCTCATTGTCGATGAGCACATTCGATTGCTCAAGCTGGCGACCCCAGAACAACTGGTGGAGATGAAGCGGTTGGCGCTGCATGTGAATAGGGTTCTCCGCCCATTCTTCCACGAACGACAGATGATCCTCGTCGATTTCAAATTGGAGTTTGGGGTGTACCACGGCACGCTAATCCTGGCCGATGAGATTTCGCCGGACACCTGCCGCTTTTGGGATCAGACGACGAAGGAGTCGATGGATAAGGATCGGTTTCGGAAGGATTTGGGAAAGATTGAAGAGGCGTATCGGGAGGTGTTGAAGAG
>DATEPD010000260.1:0-2367 GCA_035273365.1 Nitrospiraceae bacterium
TGGCATAGACCACCGCCAGATCGTTGGCAGCATCCGCGACGCGTAGATCCTCCGTTCCAAACTTTTCTGCTTGTTCCAACGCCGAGATCAGCAGGCGTTCCGCCTCGTCCAGACGGCCTTCCTGAAGCGCTTTCAAGCCTCCATCCCGCCAGGTGTGCCATAATGTTTCCTGTGCGCGCGCCGGTGTTCCCAACACAAGGGTGGCCATCAAGCACGAGATGGCGGTCAGGAAGAATCCAGATCGGAGAGGCGAGGTCATCGGCATGGGGACACCTCATGCATTAAGACGTTCACGGGCGGTCGTGTGGATCACCGCCTCGGTGCGTTCCATCATGTCGGACAGGCAGCCTTCGCAGAACGCATCAATGAGGAGATAGTGACGTGACCGCGCAACTGCCGCAGCCATGAAGGTCCCTGGTTCCACCCACTGGTCAACGTTAAAGGTCAACTCGTCTTCGGGTGGTTGAATCTTCCAACAAGACGAGCACATGAGCACCGGCTGCCGGGCGCAGCGTTCAGGACTGTTGTCTGGCCTCTCTTCCATTACACTCAAGCGTACTGGGCCATTCCAGCCCGGCTAACTAGGATCACACCGAGATTCAGTGGATTGAGGCCCTAGGGAGTAGTTACGAAGAAAGGAGCAAACTCGCTGGCTGACGCTCTAAAAGTACAAATGCACCCCGATGCCGTACCAGCTGACCGGTTGCACGTAAAACTGTCCGTCCGGCGATCGGCCCGCGAAGTATTCCAAGAGGAGTTGAATCTGACGATCTCCGATTCGTGCGTTCTCAAATTGCACACCAGCCAGGATGGACCGATTGACTTCCCAATTCATGCGTTCATTGCATTGGAAATCCGCATAAGCGACGGGCCGGAGCTGGCCGCCCAAATAGGTGCGTGTGCTTGTGAGTTCGACTCCCCATTGCGTCGACCCTCGTCCCAGGTCGTCCGGCTGTCGGTGGACAATGTAGCCGCCCCCTCCATACACACGCAGCCAGGACAACAGATCATAGGACAGTTTGATATCGAGTTCTTCATAGCTCAGGTTGACGCGAGTCACGCCGGGGTTACTCAGGAGAAATTCATCCCCCAGGTGCGAGCTTTGATGCTGGAACCTGGTGAAGGCCGAGAACCGGCCGTTGCGGTAACTGCCGACGAAGCCGACGCGATAGTCGGCATTGACGAGATCGATGGAGGCGGAACTGACGTCGAAAATGCTGAACACCCCGGCTTGAATGCTGAGTTCCCACTCGCCTCCCAACGGGGCACGATCACGATAAATCGAAAACATTTCGCCGAAGTTCGCCGCAAAGACACCGGAGAGGTTTAGCCCTTTCGTGAACTCGCGGTATGCGGCGCCGAACTGCGCCCACCGGGGATCAGCATGCAGTGGCGAGAATAACAGTCCATGTGGGAGCCATTTCGAGACGGGTGCTGGAATCGTGGCCTGGACGCTACCGCCTCCCGGAGGAGTCATGGCAGGGTCGGCTTCTACGTATCCAACAGCCCGTACACCTGGAATCTGTTTCAGTGCCGATGTGACCTTGCCTTGGTCAATAACGGCGAGGGTTCTGGATGTCACAGTGACGACGCCGTCGTCGACAGTAATCGCCGCGTCCGTCAGGCCGAATTCATGTTCGAGGACACTCGAAACATAACCGGCAATGAACTCGTCGGAGGCGGCGGCAGCAAGGACCGGGGTCAGTAACAAAAGAAGAAGGCCACACATCGCTAGACGCAAGGGCCCCGTGCGCCCGGCACGTACAAGCGTCATTCTCGACAGAACGAAGTTGAAATGCACTCAGCGCCCCAGACCTTTTCCCTTGTGCCCTGTGTCCCGTTGAGTGTCTTACAATGGCTAGAAGTGAAAATTGAGACCAACCGTGACCATGTGACCGTTGTCATTGAATTGTTTGTCGACAATGTTCTGATCCTTGGACTGTACTTTTTCCACCCAAATGTACCGGTACGTCCCGTCAATGGAGATGTGTTGATTCAAAAACAATTGTAATCCTCCGCCGGCATGCAGACCGAACCGGTTTTGTGTATCTTCGAAGCCGTTCGGCGCTTTCACGGTTGTATAGTACCAGCCGCCCCCTCCGAGAATAAACGGGGCCAAACGGGTCGTGCCAAGAGGATAGATCAATGCGGAGACCTGGACCGGATAGGTATGCGTCTGCGTGTCGCCGTAGTCATTACGGCGGTAATCGGCTGAGCCTTCAAACGCCAAATATCGTGACGGATAGAGTCGCACCTGCGCGCCTCCGTACCATTGGCCACCGGCGTCCTTCGGATCGTAATAGGTGCCCCGGCCTCCGATCATGAGAGGACCGATATCGACCTGGCTAAAAAAGCCGTCGTCGTCAG
>DATEPD010000261.1:0-7534 GCA_035273365.1 Nitrospiraceae bacterium
GTCATCGGAGGTTGTGAATGGATGGGACTAAATTGGCTTCCCGGAGCATCCATTGGATGCTTTGTGTAAGAAAAGGACAGGGATGAGCTCCGAACTTGACCGACAGGGCCTCGTACAGATTTTTGTCATCGAGGCATCGGAAGCGGTGAACATGCTCACAAAGGCATTCCATCCTTCAGATGGGACAATGCCAACCCCTGCACAACTGCAAGAGCAGTACGTGTGGGCACATAAGATACGAGGGGCGTCAGCGCTCTACGGATACGAGGGGCTGGCCATGATGGGGGCATTACTTGAATCGACCCTGGAAGAAGGGCCGTCAATAGAAGCTTCCATGTGGCCGAACGCATTGGAAATCTTACGTGGGATGGTGGCCTCATTCGAATCTCAGTTAAAAGTTGTTGCGCAGGGAGGCGCTGAAGATCTGTCAGTGAGTGCGCGATGGAAGGGCGAAGTGGCCGGATTGTTCCCTTCTATGCCTGCTGCGGCTCCCCCTGAACCAAGATGGCTTGCGCCGGACTATCTCGTGCCGATTCTCGATGCTGAGGTCCTGTCATATTTCACTCCAGAAGCGAATGAGTATCTGCAAACCATGGAGTCCTTTGTTCATCGGCTGCGCCAAGATCCCAAGGATGGAGAGAGTATCCATGCACTGTACCGTACAGTCCACACGCTCAAAGGATCTGCGTACACAGTTGGATTCAATGTGATCGGTGACGTGATCCATCCCGTCGAAGATTATATGATCGCGGTCCGCGAGGGTAGGGGGGCTCTCTCGGCGGCAGTACTTGGGGTCATCGATCGGGCCGTCGAAGTCGTTCGGTTGTTAATGCGCCGGGACGCCGACAAGGTCGACCAACTACAGCATGATGTGCCGGATCTCATTCAGACACTGGCGCAGATCCGCCACGAGGAGCAGATGACGGTGTCGGTTCAGGCGGCAGCTCCCATGACTCAGGTCGCTACAGTCGTCATCGATCATCCGAAAGAATCAGCCGAACCAAAAGTGAAATCAGTCCCTGAGTCGCGTATTTTTACGGATGAATATTTGTTGCCGCCTCTCGATGCCGAAGTGCTTTCCTATTTTGCCCCCGAAGCACAGGAATACCTAGAGTCTCTTGAAGCCCAACTGCTTCGGCTAGAAAAGGAGCAAGGCAATCCGGATGTCATCAATCAACTATTCCGGACAGCTCACACGCTGAAGGGGTCCGCCTATACTGTTGGATTCCAGTCGGTCGGCGATTTGATTCACTATATCGAAGATTTCATGGGAGCGGTGCGCGAGGGTCGTGTCAAGATTCTCCCTGGACATGCGGATGTGTTGTTGCGATCACTCGATGTGGTGCGCCTGTTGATGCGACGGGATCCCGCGTCTCTCGACATGCTTCGCCAGCGGTATGCGATGGCGATGCAAGGACTGAAGCAGTTGGATCAGCCGATGGCGGCTCACATGGCGGAATCTGGTTCAGTTGTCGGTCCTGTCGACGCATCGGTCAAACAAGATTCACAGGATCAAGGAGAAATCCAGTCTGCCAAAGCGAGAGAGGGTAAATCCGTAGAAGATCGCGAAGTCATCCGCGTCAGTCGCGATCGCTTGGAACGATTGTTGAATCTGGTCGGTGAACTCGTTATCGGTCGCGGACGGCTTGAGCAGCGACTTCACATGTTAGAGCAACTGTCGGAACAAGTACTCGCATGCAAGGGCCGACTGGTCGAGTCAGTCCGTTCGTTTGAGGAGAAACATACCTTTACACTTCCGAATGCATCCTCCAGTCAAGCGAGTGCTCCCGCTCAAGGATTTACGAACGTCAGCGACTTCGGCAGTCTCGAATTTGACAAGTACGACGATTTTAATATTTTGGCTCGCCGCATTAGTGAGGTCACGGCTGATATTTCAGAGTCGATGACCCAGTTGAACGGATCGATTCGGCGTTCACATGAGGACATGAGTCAGTTGGCACAGCTGACCCTCGGTATGCGGGACGAAATCGCTCGGGCGCGCATGGTTCCGGTCGGCACACCGTTCACACGATTCCGCCGGGCCACGCGTGAGATGGCGCGCGCGACAGGAAAGGAAGTGACGTTAGTCACGTCCGGTGAACATACCGAAGTCGATACGGGCGTCGTGGAGCGGTTGGTAGACCCGTTGATTCACCTCGTTCGCAATGCGGTCTATCATGGAATCGAGCCTGCAGGTGTTCGTCTACTGAAGGGGAAGCCGCCAGCCGGAACAATATATCTCCACGCAGCGCACCGAGGGAGTGCGGTGTTGATCGAGGTTGAAGACGATGGGGCTGGCCTCGACATCGAAAAGATTAGGGCCAAGGCGGTCGAACGAGGATTGATACGGCCCGAAGTTGCCTATTCGTTACCTGAAACAGAAATCATTAAGTTTATTTTCATGCCGGGATTTACGACAGCCGACGCGATCGGTGATCAAGCGGGGCGAGGTGTCGGCATGGATGTGGTCAAGCGTGTCATCGAAAGTATGAATGGCCATATCGACGTCGAATCCATTCGCGGTGTGGGGACGAAGTTTACCTTGAGCCTCCCGCTTACACTATTGATTGCAACGGCTCTTATGGTGCGGTCGGGAAATGAGCGGTATGGGATTCCTCTGCCGGCGGTGCGTGAAGTCACGATGTTGACATCCACTTCTCATCAAAGGATGGGCGAACGATCAATCTTGCATATGGGCGAGGAAGCGATCGAGGTGCATCCGCTGCAACAGCTCCTCCATCGGAGCAACATGCCGGTGGAAATCGGGAAGCCGGTTGTCATCGTGCGAACGGGAGTTGGGATGATCGGTCTGTTGGTAGATGAATTGCTCGGCCGTCAAGAAATCGTTATCAAGCCGTTGGGATCGTTTAAGTCATTGGATCGTTCTAGCTTTGGTGGTGCGACGATCGATCCAGAGGGTCGCGTGGTCCTTGTGTTGGATCCTGCTCGATTGTTGACGCGAGAGACCCAAATCGCTGCGGTACCAGAGTTATCGTCAGACGCGGTGGGGTCGGCAGGCTCGATGGCTTCTTTCCCAGAGATACCAGAGGTGAAAACGTCGGAGCAATGGCTATTATTGATCGACGATTCCTTGAGCATTCGAAAGTTCGTGAGCCGGATGTTGGAGTCGGCCGGATATAAAGTGCGTACTGCGGTGGACGGAGAAGAAGGACTTCGTATGGCCGCTGCGCAAGACTATCGGCTGATCATCACCGATCTTGAGATGCCGAAGGTGAATGGCTATGAAGTGATTCAAGGATTACGCAGCCGAGCGCAATCACAAGAGATACCGATCATTGTCATGACAACACGAGCCGGAGAAAAGCACAGACAACTGGCACTCAATGTCGGAGCAAGCTCCTATATTGCGAAGCCCGTAGAAGAGCGGGCCTTGATCCAGGAAGTTGAACGTTTGATCGGCAAAGAAGCTGCCGCGCGTTAAAGTAGGATCCACAACGACCGATCGTTGAAGTAGTCTCTGGTATGCAACAGACGGATACGAAGTATCAATTATGACACTACGAGGTCGTCACAATTCAGCAAATACACTCGTAGAGACGGCCAGTTTCTTGGTCGTCCGTCTTGGGGCCAGCTATTTGGCCCTCCCCGCAGCGGGGGTTCGAGGTCTCCTCACGAATGAAGAGGCTGGTTACACAGAGGCGGTGACTGCAGTGGGGAACATCTACCAACCAATCGATCTTGCCCAACGGCTTTCGGTGATCGCCGACCTGTCCGGTCTCGAGGTGAGGACGGTATTGTACTCGACCGACCACTCGCAGGGTGCGATTCGCGTTGAACAGGTTGTGGGTTTGACAGACGTGGAACGGAAAGACTGTTTTCCGCTGCCGGCACAGTTTCAACGCGATGAACAACAGTGGTTTATGGGTATGATGTTGTATCAGGATCAGTTGGTGTTGATCCTGAATCCTGCCTGGGTACTAGGAGAGTTGAGTGTCGGTGTATCTGCGTCCATAGGACAGGCAGAACAGACTGCGGCAACCCCAGCCGCGATTGGTGGATCATGTTGAGGGCTGCTCATGGACAGCAACAAGCTCAAGCCACGAAACGGTCGTGGAATATGGTGCTATTTTCTGTCGGGGGGGTCAAGCTGGCCGCACGGACCGAAGATGTGGGGGGGATATCGCCCTGGACGAAGAGCATTCCAGTGCCGAGTCGGACACCATTTGTGCACGCCATGCTGAAGAGGGACAAAGATGTGATACCGGTCTACGATTTGGCGACCAGACTGAGTCGCACACTTCAAGGAGATCCATTGCTGTGTCTCATCGCTCGTCACCTTGATGGACCGATGGCGATCTGTATCGATGCCCATGTGCCGTCTCTTGAAACTGTGGATGTGGTGGCGATTCGACCGAGCGGCAGAGAGGATATTGAGACGCTGGGGATGGTTACAATAGCGGGAGAAGATGTGTCCATTGTCGCCTTGCAACGACTTGGCCGGTCGAGACATGATGTTGTCAAAGGGTAAGGGGCCCGTGGGAAGGAATCCGTTATGCCAAAGGTGTTGATTGCCGACGACAGTATTGCGGTCCGGAAGGTTGCCGAACGGTTGCTGACTGAAGCGGGATTAGGAGTCACACTTGCTGCGAACGGCGAGGAGGCCTTGGCCTATTTGGCCAAAGAGACGCCTGACTTGGTCGTATCCGACGTGATTATGCCGGATAAGAGCGGTTACGAAGTCTGCGCCTTTGTGCGTGCGCGAAGGGCGCTCGCGAACACGCCGGTACTTTTGATCTCCGGTATTGTGAACGATGAGGTGACGAAGCAGGCAGAATCCTGTCATGCCGACGGGGTATTGAAAAAGCCGTTCCAGGGCACGTCTCTCAAGGATCGGGTACTTGAACTGTTGTCAAAGCGGCAAAGCACGGCCATGCCTGTGGCCAAAAGCGTCGAGAAGAAGACGAATGACTTCATCGAGCCAACCCAAACCTTGCGAGTGAGCGACGAACAAATCGAAATCTATCGGCAGGCGGTTGCGCGATTGAAACTGCTCGAGGAAGAACTTCGTGTCGAACGAGACCGAGGGGCGCAGAGTATACAGCGAGTGGCACAGCTCGAAGGACAGTTAGGTCGAATCAAAGATCTTGAGTTAATGTTGGCGGGAGAGCGAGAACAGACTGCTCAGCTGAAGGGGAAACTTGCAGAGACCGAACGTATCTCCGCTCGAGTAGAAGAACTTGAGTCCCTCCTGAGTCTGGAACGAGAGCGGACGACTGAAGTCACGCAGCAGGCATCTGTGGCGGAGAGTCTGCGCGAACGTGTGCAGGAGCTCGAGGCCGAACTGCAGGAAAAGGTGAGTCGTGTCCAAGAATTGCAGGCGACTCTGCATGCCGAGCGGCAGGCAGCCACGCAGTTGGTTGAACAGATGACCGAGATGGAAGGTGCAGCAACCCGTTCTCATGAATCGGCGCAACAGCTTGCTGCACGAGTGAGGACATTAGAACAAGCTCTCGAAACTGAACAGGAAAAATCGAAGGATCTGGCCGCGCGTATTCCGGAGGCCGAGCGTGCGTCGCAGAAAGCGCGGGAGTTTGAAACCCTGCTTCAGACGGAACGAGATCGAAATAGCCTTCTGGCGAGACGCATATCTGAAACTGAACAAGCGTCCGAGCTCGCCAACAAACGGTTTGAAGAGATAGCAACAAAGCTTGGCGAAATCGCGGGTTTGGCCTCTCAACTGGGGAGCGGAAAGAGGCGTTCCTGATCCTGTTCGATCCCTTCTCGTGGGCCATCACTGTTGAAAAAGACAGATGTCATGGATGCTGACACCACAGACGATTTTCAGAAAGAACTGGTCGATCTCTTTGTTCAGGAAGCTCATGAATGGCTTCAGAACATTCATGTCGCACTCGATGAGCTACAGCAGGGCCCAGCGCCGGAGCAACATGCCAAGCTGATAGGGATTATTTCTGCCGGCGTGACGAATCTTGGTGGGTCGGCTGCCACGATCAATCTGCCGGACGTGATGCAGGCGAGCTTTGCAGCCATTCCCTATATCGAAGCCCTTCGAGATCCGCTGAAGACATTCTCTGTTCAAGACTTTTTCTCGCTTTGTAAACAATTGGGGCAGATTCATACCGCGTTGACCAGGGCTACAGGGCTTTCCTTTGAAAACCACGGGAGTGGTGCGACGGTTGAAGTGGATCATGCGAGTCTCTCCCTCAGGGAGTTTCTACATGCGCTTCAAGATCTACTGGTGAAACAGTCTCCTCGTATTGTGTCCGGACACAATCTTATTGATAGCCTGATCAAGCAGATGGAAGGACAGATTCATGCCGGTGTCGAACGTCTCGATGCGACGGTCGTTCAAGGATATCTTGCACGGGTGTCTGAAGCGGAAGAGTCATTTCTGAAGACGATTGACGAGCGGGTGCCAGAGATTTTCAAGAAGATGAGTGCCCTCAGGATGGATGGAAATGAGGCCTCCTCACGTATGACGGCTCTCGAAGTCTCTCTTCAAGATGTCGCACATCTGCGCGCAGAGGCGCAGCATGTGAATGCGGGATCAGCGATGGTATTTTTCACGGGTCTGCACAGTCTGCTGACTGTGGTGGCGCAGCATCGAGTGCTTCTGGCCGCTTCGCGGGTGGAATCGGTGAAGGCGCGGCTGCATGTGATGGGCGATGCAATCCGCGAGTGGGTGGAGAATGGGCGGGTCCAGCGTGCTGCGGTCAGTCAATTGCTCGCTACCAGCCGCTCGTAATCAATGTGCCGGAACCCCGCGCATAAGCTCGTTGAGATGTGTGGTGAAGTCGTACCCTCTGAGTGGTGATGGTGACATGATGAACTCAGAAGTCGACTATACGCAATATTGGGAACTCCATGCCGCTCCATTCGATAATGTGCCGGACCCGCGATTCTATGTCCCGTGTTCTCAGCATGATGCCGCGCACAGGTGGTTGAGTTATGGGATTCAGGCCCGCAAAGGCATACTCCTGCTCACAGGTGACATTGGATGCGGAAAAACGTTGCTGAGCCGTCGTCTGATCGTCGAGCTGGCGCCTGCGCAGTATGATGTAGCACTGGTGGCGAATCCCGCGTTGTCGCCCTCCGAATTGCTGGATGCAGTGTTGTCTCAGTTCGGACTCGACCTCATGCGATCAAAAGCGGGACGATTGCAGACGCTCAATGAGCGCCTCGAATTGAATGCGCAGAGCGGAATCAACTCGGTACTGGTCGTGGATGAAGCGCAAGCGATAAAAAGCGCGCAAGCTTTCGAGGAGCTTCGAATGCTCACAAATTTCCAACTCAACGACCGATTTCTATTGACCGTAGTGCTAATTGGCCAGCCGGAATTGCGTCAGCGTGTTGTGGATATTCCGCAGTTGAACCAGCGAATCGCTGTGCGAGCGCATCTGGGCCCCTTCACGGAAGAGGAGACAACGGCGTATATTACGACACGTATGGGAGCCGCGACTCATAGGACAGACGTGTTTACGAAAGAGGCGATCGCAGTCATTTATGAACAGAGCAAGGGGATCGGGCGGCTCGTCAATGCCCTGTGTGATCGATG
>DATEPD010000262.1:0-2457 GCA_035273365.1 Nitrospiraceae bacterium
GGCCGAACTCCTCCACGAATCCTTTACTGACTTTGAAGGCCCCCTGGTAGTAGCCCACCTCCTCGCCGATCAGAAAAATGCGCGAGTCTCGACGCATCTCCTCTCGCATGGCCTGGCTCAATGCTTCACGATAGGACATCAACATGCGACAACCTGACGGTTGCTGAAACAGAGGACGGGGTATCTGGGGCGATCCCTATGCTCGCGCACCGCGCACGATGAAGCAGTGCTCGCCTGGGTCAGAGCACGTCTTGGCGCGCTCAGGGCGGGCGGGTGAAATAGCCGCCGCGGTGGGCGGGTGAAAACCGTGCGCTGTTTGAGCAGCCGATTAGTCAGACAAGACGTCATTGTAAAGCTCCGATAATGCGGGGAACGGGCTCTCTTCCGCGAACTTGACTGCGGCTGTCACGACCTCGCCGATTTCCTTCTCAAGCTGTTTGAAATCGGCTTCGACTCCCAACTCCTTGCTCAGAATCGTGTCCTTCAAGATGGTAAGAGGATCTCGCGTACGTTGCTGGTCGACTTCTTCTTTGGTTCGGTAATGTCCATGGGCCGGGTCGGACATGGAGTGGCCCATGAATCGGTAGGTCATCGCCTCAATAAAAAACGGTCCCTGTCCCCCCCGCACTTGCGTGACCACCATGCGCATCATATCTCGCACAGCCAGGACATCCATACCATCCACGCGCTCGGCCTTAATCCCGTAGGACCGGGCAGACTCTGCAACGTCCTGATAGAGCGCGACGGCTCGTTCAACCGGTGTCCCCATCCCATAGCGATTGTTTTCGCAGACGAAGATCACAGGAAGTTTCCACAAGGCCGCCAGATTGAATGCCTCGTGGGCTTGACCGCTCGGGATCGCCCCTTCACCGAAGAAACAGACGGTCACAAGATCGAGATGTTGATACTTGGTCGCAAACGCGAGGCCTGTAGCAAGGGGAATGTGGCCTCCAACGATGGCGTAGCCGCCCATGAAGCGGCGCTGGGCATCCACCAGATGCATCGAGCCGCCTTTGCCCTGGCACAGGCCCGTGGCTTTGCCGAACAGCTCAGCCATCACGTGGCCCGGGTCGGAACCTCGTGCGAGACAATGTCCATGATCGCGATAGGCGCTGATTACGTAGTCATCCGATCGAAGTGCGGCGATGGCCCCGACCGCGATGGCTTCTTCGCCGATATAGAGATGAAGGAATCCGGCAATTTTTGCGAGGGCATACATCTCCGCCGATTTTTCTTCGAATCGGCGGATCAGCAGCATCTGACGGTAGAGTGAGAGGAGATCAGCTCTGTCCATGCTCGTCATTATGCAGGGTAGCTGAGAGCTGACTCAACCCTGATGTTTGGAGATCAGAAGAGCACCTTGACGTCGGTTCCTTCGACTTTCACTTGATACCGCAAAACTTTTGCGGCCGGATTGTTCACACATCCGCCGGTCGTCACATCGTATTCCCACCCATGCCATGGGCAGGTGACGACATGCCCTGCGAGATCTCCTTCGCCCAGGGGGCCGCCCCGATGGACACAGGTGTTGTCGAGGACGTGAAAGGCCCCATCCACATTAAAGACTGCGAGAGTCTTGCCGTTCACTTCTGCCACAATACCGCTGCCCGGTCTCACATCGGTTGTACCTGTCACACGTACGAACTCTCCCATCGCAGCGTCCGTCCTTTCGTCTGTCTGTCAATGAGTGGCAAACGGTTTCTTGATCTTGCTCAGCAAGCTTTCTATCGGTGGAACATCCTTGGCAGCGCCGCTCACTTCCGCGATAATCTTCTGTGCGATTTCCCTGAATGCTGCCGATTGAGGAGAGGCCGGGTCGGCTACGACGATCGGGTTGCCCGAGTCGCCGCCGTCGCGAATGGCCGGATCGATCGGGACATGGCCGAGAAATGGGACGCCCAGTTTTGCTGCGGCCCGCTCCCCGCCTCCGTGCGAAAATATCTCGGTGCGTTCGCCGCAGTGGCCGCAAAGAAAGTAGCTCATGTTCTCGACAATACCGAGGAGCGGCACATTCACTTTTTGAAACATCATCATGCCTTTACGGACGTCGTGCAACGCGACTTCCTGCGGGGTGGTAACGGTGATGGCGCCCGTCAATGGAATCAACTGGGTCAGGGTGAGCTGTGCGTCACCAGTGCCAGGCGGCAGATCGATGAGCAAGAAATCCAGTTCACCCCAGAGCACGTCGCGGAATAGTTGCTGGATCGCGGTGTGAACCATCGGACCACGCCAGACGACGGCGGTGTCTTCCGGTACGAAGAATCCCATGGAGATCAGTTTTACGCCGTGGCTCTCTGCCGGAGCGATCTTTCCGTCTATCTGATCCGGGGGCTTGCTCACGCCCATCATCATGGGAATGTTTGGACCATAAATATCGGCGTCGAGTAGTCCGACCTTGGCCCCGGTTAATGCCATGGCGACGGCGAGATTGACGGAGACAGTGGATTTGCCGACTCC
>DATEPD010000263.1:0-5612 GCA_035273365.1 Nitrospiraceae bacterium
CAATGCCCCGTCTCTTCTCGGTGACGGATCTCCTGCGCAGGCGATCCGTAGGTCGGCAAACTGCTCGACCTGAAAATCACGATCCCAATTCGCATCGACATAGTGCGTATCACGCTGATTGCCGCCGACGACCACGTTACGTAAGACTTTGACTGCGTGGTCGGCAATAATCCGAACGTGCTTCAATCCAATGGGACCGGCAAATCCTACCGGTGCACCCGTGACATGTTCGACAACGGTGGGAGATGCGAGTTCAAGATCAGTCACTCGCAGGAGCCGTTGAATCTTGACCTCATTTGCCTCATGGTCTCCCCGTATCAGCACGGCGACCGTGTTGTTCCCTGTCGTATAGAGGAGCGTCTTCACCAGGTGCGAGGGGGAAACCTTCAAGAAATCCGTGACATCTTCGACTGTTCGGCATTGAGGCGTCTGAACGGTACGCAAAGGCCGCGGAATGTCAATTTCCACATCAGTAGGCGGTAGAACTTCGGCCTGTTCGACGTTGGCTGCGTAAGTGCCTCCATCGCTGTAGACGATGGTGTTCTCGCCCGTCTCAGCGAGCACCATGAACTCGTGAGATGAGCTACCGCCGATCAGGCCGGTGTCGGCTTCCACCGCACGGAAGGTGAGGCCACAACGCGTGAAAATACGATGGTACGCGTCGTACATCTTCTGATAGCTGAGCCTGGCGCTTGCTTCGTCCTGGTCAAAGCTATAAGCGTCCTTCATGATGAACTCCCGCCCCCGCATGAGGCCGAATCGAGGGCGTATTTCGTCGCGAAACTTTGTCTGAATCTGATAGAAGTTCAGTGGCATTTGTCGATAAGAACGAACTTCGCGTCTGAACAAGTCGGTGATCACTTCCTCATGGGTCGGCCCCAAACAGAAGTCGCGATCATGTCGATCCTTAAAGCGCAGCAGCTCTTTGCCGTAGAAATTCCACCGGCCTGTTTCTTGCCACAACTCTGCTGGGGAGGCGATGGGCATGAGTAGTTCTTGGGCACCAGCCCGATTCATTTCTTCTCGAATGATCTGCTCGATTTTTCTGATGACCCGGAGACCAAGCGGGAGATAGGTATAGATACCGGCCGCTACCTTGCGAATCAGACCAGCTCGAAGCATCAGCTTATGGCTGACGGTCTCTGCTTCGCCAGGATCTTCCCGTAATGTGGGGATTAAGAGTTGAGAGGTCCGCATGGGCTATGGATGCTGCAATCTAACAAATGAGCGTCTCTGTGGATACTTGAGAAAGGGGACTTGTTCAGCATCCTGCTAACGTAAGAAGATCCGTTCAAGGTCATTCCAAAATGCAAAGATCATGACGCCCACTAACAGCACGAGGCCGGCTTGTTGCGCGATTTCTCTTTGGCGTTCGCCGAGGGGTTTTCGAAGTATACCCTCAATCAGGAAAAACAAGAGGTGGCCGCCGTCAAGAATGGGAATAGGAAGCAAATTGAGGACTCCCAGATTAATGCTCAGAATCGCAATGAGAAAGACTACACTTGAAGCCCCCTGCGCAGCGGCTTCTCCAGAAATATTGGCGATGGTGAGTGGCCCGCCGATATTTTTGCTGGAGATATCTCCCACAACCATCTTGTAGAGGCCGATTGCGGTCAATTCAGTCCAGCCCCATGTGGCTCCTAATCCGTCATAGAGCGACAGGAGAGGAGTGCTGGAGCGCATGATCGAACGGCCTGGCCCTGAGATGCCAATCTTGCCGACTTCGACTGACTGACCGTTGACCATCGCTTTCTCAACAGAGGGTGTCACGGTCAGCGACACTCGGCGCCCTTCCCGTAAGACCTCTATGTGTAGTTGGCGATCAGGGCTTTCTTTCACGATACCGGTCATTTGGGACCACGTGTGAATCCTCTGGCCATCAATGCTGATCACATGATCCCCGGCTTGAAGCCCGGCTTTCGCCGCCGGAGAGCTCTGCATGACCGACGTCACAAGAGGGGGTGTTTCTTCGACGCCCAGATAGAACCCGGGTTCTTGGGCAGAGGTCTGCGGTCCGGGGGCAGTGGTTGGCGTAACGGTTACGATTTTGATCTGTTCGCCTCGCTTAATCTCAAGTGTCAGCGCCTGCCCGTTGCTCTTCGCCACGGCGTCGAATAGTTCGGTTCGAGTCGAAATGTCGTGCCCATTGACTCGGCTGACACGATCTCCGATCTGAATGCCTGCGGTATCGGCAGGGGAGCCGGGGACCATCGCCTCGATATCAGGGGTCAGATCCTGAAACGTGGGGACAAACAGCGGGGCTCCAGTCGCGAGCCATCCGGCGAAAATGAAATAAGCTAGAATGAAGTTAAACCCAGGTCCAGCCGCGACGATCAGGACTTTGCCCCACAGTCCCTTGTGTGCAAATGATCGCGCACGATCTTCCTGTGTGGTTGCCTCGGCTTCATCTTCGCCGTACAGTTTCACATAACCACCTAGGGGAATGGCCGAGAGGAGATATTCTGTTTCGCCCATTGTGCGGCCGAAGATCTTTGGTCCGAATCCAAGCGAAAACTTGAGAACCTTGACGCCGACCCAGCGAGCGGCCAAGAAGTGCCCGAGTTCATGGAACGCGACTAACACGCCCAGAACGACCAGGAACCACCACGCCTTCTGCAGTAATAACCAGACGGTATCAGGTGACCAGGTTAATGCCATGAACACGGTGTATGCTCCTTCGATATAGACCTAGCGCGCCAGCGCCACAACTAACGATTCGGCTTTCTCTCGGGCCCAGCGATCCGCCTCCAGGGCGTCTTGCAATGTCTCAACTTCTTTCGTGGTGTGGACGTCCATTGTGCTGCGAATGATATCGGCAATATCCGTGAACCGGATCCCACCATTCAAGAATGCCTCGACCGCGACTTCATTCGCCGCGTTCATCGTGGCGGGCATCGTACCGCCGATCCGCAACGATTCATAGCCAAGACCCAAGCAGGGGAACCGGTCGTGATCCGGTTTGCAGAACGTCAACTTTGCAATCTCCATTAGATCCAACGAAGGAAGGTCCAGCGGGAGGCGGCCTGGATATCGCATGGCATAGGAAATCGGTGTTCGCATATCTGGCAGTCCCAATTGAGCGATCATCGAACGGTCTTCATATTCTACCAGAGAATGAATGATGCTTTCCCGATGGATCATGACTTCGATCTGGGATTCCGGGATGTCGAAGAGCCAGCGGGCTTCCACGACCTCGAGACCTTTGTTCATGAGAGTGGCAGAATCGATCGTGATTTTGGCACCCATCTTCCAGTTGGGGTGTTGGAGTGCTCGTTCGGGTGTGACATCCTGCAATTCCTCCCGTCCCAAGGTCCAGAGCGCTCCTCCAGAGGCGGTCAAAATTAGGCGGCGGACATCTTCTTTGCGATGGCCCTCTAGCGACTGGAAGATCGCACTGTGTTCACTGTCTACCGGAAAGATTCGAACACCATGTCGTTGCGCCTCGTCCTGCATAAGTTTCCCCGCCATGACCATCGGTTCCTTGTTGGCCAGGGCGATTTGTTTTCCGCTGCGGATCGCCGCAAGAGTGGGCACGAGACCGGCTCCGCCCACGATGGCGGAAATCACGAGTTCCGCATCGGGCGAAGTGGCGACTTGAACCAACCCCTCTTCCTCCGCCAAAATTTCGACGGGGAGACCCGCGCAGCGTTGCCGGATCCTGGCAGCAGCGGAAGCATCCGATAGAGCCACCACGCGCGGCTTATACCGGCGGATTTGTTCTTCAAGTTTTTCATCATTGCCGCCGGCCGTCAGTCCGGACACACGGAATTCTTCGGGGAATCGGTCCACGATATCTAAGGTGTTGGTGCCGATCGACCCGGTCGATCCAAGAATGACGATAGTTTTCATACGGGCTCCTTCACTCAGTCACTCGTAGCCGGCTTGCCAAGGTTACATAGTAGTAGAAGGCAGGGGCGGCGAACAAGAGACTATCCAGACGGTCGAGCATACCACCATGCCCCGGCAGTATCCCGCCGGAATCCTTCGTGCCGACGCTACGTTTCATGGCCGATTCGGTCAGGTCACCCCAGAGACCTGCGATTGTGAGTAAGATAGCCAGGATCAGGCAGTCAAGACCGGATAATTCAGGGAGAAACCACCAGCGAGCGACATACGCGACGATTATGGCACCAATTAAGCCACCTACCAAGCCCTCGACTGTTTTTTTTGGACTGATCCTAGGAGCCAAGCGATGTCGTCCGTACAGTGTGCCAATGTAGTAGGCGACGGTATCGGAGGACCAGGTCACCAGTAAGAGAAAGAAAATTAGCCATTCACCTTGAGGCAGGAGTCTCGTTATCGAGAGCGTTCCGAGAGTGAGACCCAGATAGAGCACGCCGAATAAGGTCAAGGCACTATCTTTGAGGCTCTCTTCGAGTGGTCTGCGACTGAGGAGCGGGACCGAAATGATGCAGATCAGTGTGGCCAGGAGAGTTGGACCGATACTGTCCGGCCGGTGTATTCCAAAGATCAGAGCAGCGAATCCTGTCAAGCCGATTCCCATGAGCCAGATATGGCTCCGCTTGCTGAAACAGAGGCGGTAGAACTCGTAGAGGGCGAGTGCCCCCGCCAGCACCACGATACCGGAAAATGCGAGGGGCGGGAGATAGCGGATTACGCCATACACGAGTGGAGCGAGAACCAGAATCGTATAGATCCGGCGAGGATCGAATCGGGGTGCCGTAACCGGCGTCGGTTCAGCCTGCTGTTGGCCGGTGGTTTTGTATTCCTGCATGTGGAGATTGAGATCAACCACTATGAAGAAACGGTGCTGAGGACGCGACCGAATCGCCGCTCGCGTCGCTGGTATTCCAGCAAGGCCAATAAGAGTTCGCGGCGACGGAAGTCGGGCCACAGGGTCGGAGTGAAATATAGCTCGGTATAGGCGAGCTGCCAAAGGAGAAAGTTACTGATTCGCGTTTCGCCGCTCGTGCGGATCAACAGGTCGGGATCAGGCAGCTCATGGGTATAGAGGTATTGCTGGATTCGCGACTCATCTACATCGTCCGGTTGCAGTTTTCCGTCTTGCGCTTCATGCAGGAGGTCACGCACCGCATCTACGATTTCGGCGCGGCCGCCATAGCTGAGGGCGACGGTAAGATGTAGTCTGTCGAGATGGGCGGTTTCTTGCTCGGCGGCCCGAACCCACTGAAGGGCGGAGGCCGGGAGAGAGTCGAGTCGGCCGATTGTGCGTAATCGAACACCTTGCTCAATGAGTTTCGCTCGTTCAGTCGAGAGGTAGTATTCGAGCAAGCCCATGAGCGAGGAAATTTCCTGAATGGGACGGTTCCAATTCTCCTGTGAAAACGCGTAAATGGTGAGGGCATGGATGCCGAGTTCCAAGCACCCAGTGATCATCTCCCGGACGGACTTGATCCCTTCCCGATGACCGGCAATGCGAGGAAGGCTTCGCAGTTCTGCCCAGCGGCCATTGCCATCCATAATGATGGCGACGTGCTTGGGTAAGAGGTCGGGTTCGAGTTTTCCAGCGAGCTCTTCGACGGATAATTGGTCCACGGCCGACGAGTGTTTCGTGTCCATGTGTGTACTGTTTGTAATGATCCCTTCTCACGAAGGTCGTGTGGTAGGTGACCAAAGTCTACTGGTGAGGG
>DATEPD010000264.1:0-4575 GCA_035273365.1 Nitrospiraceae bacterium
CGAGTCGGAACCGGAGGAGGTACCGACCGCACTTCGTGGGGCCGTTCGCTCGTACAATGGATTTTGGCGAACGGAAAAACCCCTCCAGCACTTCCGCGCTCTGAGAATCTCAATCGGTACGTTGAGGATTTCGATGAGCTGAGAATGATGCCAAAGGAAAAGCGCGTCCCGGCGCGCGGGGGTTGGGCGGGTGAAAAAAGCGACTTTTTCAGCATCCTGCTAACTGGGAGGAAAGATGAGGAACGGCAAAGTATGGCATGGAGGGCTCGTGCTGTGTGCCCTTGTCGGAGGGCTCTCAGGCTGCGGAACCTGGATGCATTCCGACAAACAGTCGGTCACGATTTTCACCAACCCGCCGGAGACTGCGGTCGTCATCGATGACTACCTGCACCTCACAGCGCCGGGCACAGTCACTCTCAGTCGCAAAGGCAATCATCTCGCACAGGTGAACAGGGAGGGCTTCGAACCGACCTCGTTCAAGATCGAACGCACCTGGTCCTGGTGGGTTGTCGGAGATATTTTCGGCTGCCTCGTCATCTTCTCGCCATTCTGCATCATGCACGACATTGACCAGGGCGGCTACTATACGTTCGACGACAAGATCTATCTCACGCTCAATCGCCATCCGGCCTCGGAGCCACCGGTATCAAAATAGCGGACAGGCCGACTCACTCCTGTTTCCGCGCGAGCAGATTTAACCACCGTCCCTTGCGCTCCCGATTGGTTATTACTTTTAGTTCAAGAACGATCCATCCGGCTCGACGAACCGCGCGGGCAAACTCTTCCTTTCTCCAGCGAGCGAGATAACGTCCAGGGAGCCATCCATCCGTCATGAGGCGGCTCTTGACGCCATGGGTCACCGTCGCGGCAAACAAGCCGCCCGGACGGATAAGCTTACAGAGATCGGTCAGGGCACGACGTGCATCCGGTTTCGGAAGATGGATCAGCGAGGCGGCAGCCCAGAGACCATCGAACGACTGCACGTGAAAGGGAAGGTCGCGAAGGTCGGCGTGAACCAGTGGCAACGAACGAAATCGACGCCGTCCCGCTGAGAGCAACGCCCTCGTCCGATCCACGCCCACCACGCGATACCCACGCCGACCCAGGTCGCCCGCATCCTGGCCTCCTCCACAACCAAGATCCAACAGTCTTGCATCGGCAGGTAGACCACGTAGCCATTCGACTAACAACGGCGGTCTGCGATGACGTCGCTGACTCCAGCGAGTGAGGCACTCCTTGGCTGACCGCTCATACACATCGATCGTCTGCAAAACAAGCTGGGTTGTGTTATCGTTTGCCGAGCTGAAGGGGCCGTTTATGCGGAGAGTAGACATACAATGACTGCACTGGCGTTGGTATTCATCCTGCTGGGAGCAAGCTGGGGCACCGCATGGGCAATCGATCCACCTTGCGATAAGTACCCCGTCATCAAACAGGCCACATGTGCGGCGATCTGGAAGGCGCTGAACCAGGAAGATGGCCCCACGATCGCGCAATTCGGACTGGATCAACTCAAGCGACGCGAGGAAGGCAAAATCAACGCCGAGCAGCACTTGGGAGAAAACATGGCCTTCATTAAACAGTCCACCGACAAACGCCTCGAACGGCTCCGCGCTCGGATGGAAAAAGAATAGTCCCTCACAATTTTTCCGTCTTCGATTCCCCCAACACACGCCCTGCCGAGTTCAGTAAATCCCGTCCCACGATTATCGGTGCCTTGAAATGGATGGCCAGCGCAATGGAATCCGACGATCGGCTGTCGAACACCTTGACCTCATTTCGAAACGCCACAGCCAGTGAACCGTAATACGTGCCCTCTTTCAATGTAATGATCGTCTGGGTCACGTGAGCGCCAAATGTTTCCATCATCGTATGCATCAAATCATGAGAGAGGGGGCGATGAGGCTTCTCGCCGCTCAACGCACCTTGAATCGACAGCGCGACTGTCAGATCGACAAAAATCGGGATGGCCTTGCCTTCAGCCATCAAGAGCACAACCGTACCGTGATCGGAGAGGCGAACCTGGACATCGGTGATCGTGACCTGCTCCGAGAGTACCGGTGAAGGTTCACTGGCTTGTGCAACCGGCAGCGCGAGCGCGGCGACAAAACAGAGAGAGAGGGCGAACCGCTTATATGCCATCATGGTTACCTCCTGCAGCAAGCTATAAGGCTCAGGAAAAACTATGTCGGCGCGAGAAAACTTCCGTGGCATATAGGTGCAATACAACAGAGGATCACTACAGCAGGATGCTCAAAAAGTTCTGCCTTCTCACCCGCCCAACCCCAGCGCGCCAAGACGCGCCTTGTCCCACGCAAGGCCGCAGGCGAGTCGAAACCGGAGGCGTACCCTCTGGGGTACGTTGAGGATTTCGATGAGTCGAGAACGAAGCTGGTGGACTTTTTCAGCATCCTGCTAAGCACGGATGATTTGATTCGTCTCCTTCTCCACCCCGATTTCGGTTTCGGGTCCATGCCCCGTTACTACAATGGTGGCATCCTCCAAGGTATACAAGCGCTCTCGAATGGACTGCTCGATAGTATCGAAGTCCCCTCCCCAGAGGTCGGTACGCCCGATACTGCCGCGAAAGAGTGTATCGCCGGCCAACACCACGTTGTCGCCCGGAAAATAGAAACTCATGGACCCGGGGGTGTGGCCGGGGGTATGGAGTGCAACAGCGGAGACCTGGCCGAACAGCAGCTTCTCCTCATCTTTCAGCCAGTAGTCGGGCATTGGACCAGGCACGTAGACGACGCCGAACATGCGGCATTGCAATTCGAGATTTTTCCACAGTTCACGGTCACTCTGATGCAGACAGATCGTCGCTCCGGTTGCCTTCTTCATCTCGCCGGAGGCGAGGAAATGATCGAAGTGGGCGTGGGTGTGGAGAATGTGGCTGACGGTGAGTCCGAGTTGGTGCACTTCATGCAGAATTCGTTCGGACGCTCCACCGGGATCAACGACGATCGCCTGCTTCGTCACTGGATCTCCGATGATCGAACAGTTACACCCGAGGGGTGGGACGGAAAATGTTTTTCGAATCATGGGAGACATGATCGATGCATGCTACCGTCCAAGCCCATCGGGGCGCAAGCGGCGGGCTCTTCATCTGGCAGGCTGAGCGGGAACCACCTTCAACCGCCTGCTCTCTATGCTTTCCTGATTCCTGACCTGTTGGTCAACCCCCTTCTGGCGCTGCCTGAGCCTGAATGGTCCAAGTGACTTCCGTCTCGAACAATGTCCAGTTCCGTCCTTGACGGCGACACCACACGAGAAATCCTGCTCCGGTGCCGTCGGGGCGTAGGATTTCGACATACATCAGCGCATGATCGTTGCGAGGGCTTCGCGCCACGCGAGAAAAGGCCAAACGATCCAGAACCGTCGGCGCTTGAATTGGTCTCACGCGAATCACCGTGACTGGACGGGCCAGAGAAACCTCCGGCTCTTCAAGTATGCCCCCTGTGGCAAACCGATAACCGACACCAAAGTGAAATCGTCCTTCGAGCCGACTGGGTAGCCGGTTGACCGAAATAAATTCCCGGACTAGCTCCGTCGGCAGTTGGCCATCGAAATACTCCTGCTCCTGAAAAGCGTCAGTCGTCGTCGCTCCCTCCTGATCTGGAGAAAGCCTAAACCGAGTCATGCGCTCGATCACGACCGACTGCGTCTTTGATGTGAGGAACTTGTTCATCAGCACTTGGTCGTACAAGGCATAGTCTTCAGCAACGACGACATCGGTCTGCTGCTCTGACTCTGCCACCGCTCCCGGCAGGCAGAGAGAAACTTCTGTGAAAAGGACAGCCATGATCAGTACCGCCACGCGACTCATCGCGGCAAATATTGTGGCACAGTCAAAATTCAATAATCTGCACATCTAGGACTATATGAGCCTACCGCACAGGATGCTCAAAAAGTTCGTCCGGCAAGGCCGCAGCGAGTGAAGGCCCGCGGCGTACCCTCTGCGGTACGTTGAGGGTCTGAACGACGCGAGAACGCCGCTGGCGGACTTTTTCAGCATCCTGCTGGAGCGAGCATAGCTTCCGGCACAAAGACCGGTCAATTCATGGAATCCGGCGTGGACAAGCTGGTGCGAAGCGTGGATAATCCGGAAACTCAAAATGGAGGGACCTGACGTGTACGACACGACTCAACTGAACCAATGGTCCTTGTGGCTCGGAGCGATCGCGCTCTGTTTCTTGGCCGGCGGCTGCAAACCTGATGACTCTCCGTTCAAAGCGGAAAATGAGTCGCTCCGCAAGCAACTTGCCAAGGAGGAGTCGGTGGTCACTTCGCTGCAGGACGGGAACAAGGTCATGCAGCAACAGATCGATCTCTTGAATCAGGAACTGCGCGACGCAAAGAAATCGGCGGAGAATGCCAAGGCGGACGCCAAAGCCGCCGCCGAGAATCTGGCGATACAAACAGCCCAGGCAAAAAAACTGAGCGCCGATGTTCAAAAAACCGCAGCAGCGCAAGCGGCACAGACGATCCACATCGAAGAGAAAGGGACACAGACTGAAGACGTTCCCCGCCCCCTGAACACGGTCGCCAAGGTGGTGGAAGACACCCTCACTC
>DATEPD010000265.1:0-3086 GCA_035273365.1 Nitrospiraceae bacterium
CACGATCATCACGCAGGTTGAGCGCATCACCAAGGTGATGAAACAACTCCTTGCCTTTGCCCGACGGAGGTCACCGGAATGGCGAATCGTCGATCTCGGTGAGATCGTGGACGATACTCTGGAGATGTTTCAGGAACGGATTGCCCAAAGTTGCATCACGATTGACAAGACGATCGAATCGTCATTGCCTTCTGTCCGTGCCGATCGGGACCAACTTATCCAGGTGCTCATCAATCTTGTGATGAATAGTATCCATGCCATGCCGGAGGGGGGGCAACTCAAGCTGAGCCTCGCTCGTGACGGCCGCTACGTCTGCCTCGGCCTGTCCGATACCGGCCATGGGATACCGGAGGAGATCCGTTCAAAGGTTTTCGAGCCATTTTTCACGACGAAAGATTTTGGGAAGGGAACCGGTCTAGGTCTCACGGTCGTGAAAGGTATCATCGAGGAACATGGCGGGACCATCAATGTGGAGAGTATCGTCGATAAGGGTACGACATTTTGGATCCGACTTCCTCTTGACAAGACTCCAACTGCGGCTATCTCCTAATTCCTTCTCAGAGATTCGATCCCCATCTAGACACTCGTCTGTCGCAATCTGCAACAGAGGCGGGGTGACACCTGTCGCCATATTCATCAGGCCATGGTGTGTTCTCTTCCTCCAGCCCTACGCATTTCGAGAAAATCTCAAGCAGGTTAGCTCAGTTCTGGAATCCATTGCTTCCCATCAGAGGGAGAAAAAAGCTTGCATGGGTTGTGCATACCACCAGAACATGAAGGGAGTCTGATGCGGGGGGTAGGGATGGTACAGAGGAGGAACCGAGCTGTGGTGCTAATTGCGGAAGACGATCATGAGATGCGGAGTCTCCTGTGCGATGAGCTGAACGATCTGGGAGTATTCATCCGAGAAGCGGCTGATGGGGATGAGGCCCTGCGGTCGGTGCTTGATGCTCGCCCCTCGTTGATCCTCACGGACCTTCGGATGCCGGCCGGAGGGTTGGACTACATCGCCAGGCTTCGGACGTTTGCCCCAGGTGTGCCGATGGTGCTGATCACCTCATTTGGAGATCCTGAGACGAAAGCCGATGCGTTGGCTCTCGGCGTCGAGGCCTACTTCGATAAGCCGGTTCGCCTCAGCGAACTCAAAGGAGCCGTACGGCGTCTCTTAGGCGCAGTATCGGAAGGAAAACCGACTGGGGCCTTGTAAGCACTAGATTCTCATAACATGTGAGAGGTATGAGATGGCCGGATCTCAGAACAAATCGTCTGCAGTCCATCACTGTACGGATCCTATCCTTGCGGCTCGACTGGAAGCCATCAAGCAGTTAGCCGGTGGGTTGTCTGATCGAGTGGCGGTGTTGGATCCTGAGTTCAACGTGATCTATGCGAATGAATCCGCGTGGTCTGAAGATGCATCTCGGTTGTCCGGCCACTCGGCGAAGTGTTATCAGGTCTTTGCTCATCGGAGCAATCCCTGTGGCACCTGTCCGGCGACAAAGCTGTACGAATCGCCGGATGCCCTGTCCGTAGCCTGTTCCTCCGGAGGAGATGGTACGGTCTGTGGGATGCATCAGGCGTTTCCACTTATTTCAAGTCGCGGCCAGGTCGAATCTGTGCTGGTGTTATTCAAGACGCCGCCGAAGCCTGCGCCGCAGACGAGCGATGAGGTTGCGGAGGTGAGATACCAATCGAAAGTGGGTGAGCTGATCGGCACGAGTGCGCCGATGCGAGAAGTCCTCGACATGATCCGGCTCGTGGCGGACAGTTCCGCAACCGTGTTGATTCAGGGGGAAAGCGGTACCGGTAAGGAACTGGTGGCCAAAACGATTCACCGCATCAGCTACCGACGGGATAAACCGTTCGTCGTCGTCGATTGTGGTTCGCTGCCGGAAACGCTGTTGGAGAGTGAGTTGTTCGGCCATGTGAAGGGGGCCTTCACCGGCGCGCATACAGCCAAACGTGGACTCTTCGAAGAGGCGGATGGCGGGACGATCTTCTTGGACGAGATTGCCGATACGACCGCGATGTTCCAGGCCAAGCTGCTGCGCGTGCTCCAGGAGGGAGAGATCAAACGGATCGGGGGGAATCAACCGATCAAGATCGACGTGCGGGTCATCTCGGCGACGAACAAGGATCTTGTTGAACTCGTGAAGGCCAAGACGTTTCGGCAAGACCTGTATTATCGGCTCGCCGTGCTGCCGTTGTCTCTTCCGCCGCTCCGTGAGCGTCAGGAAGACATCCCGCTCCTGGTCCAGCACTTTGTTGCGGCGTCCTGCAAGCGCCACCGGCAGCCGGTTCGGCAGATATCGCCGGATGTTATGCAGGCGCTCACCCAGGCCTCATGGCCTGGCAATGTGCGGGAGTTGCAACATTATATTGAGCGGGAGGTCGTTACATCCACCGGCCCCGAGCTTGGTTGCAAGGACATTCTTGTGATTGGATCGGAGTCGGTGGAGCGCGATCTTCGTACCGTTGCGCGCAGGGCCACCCGCCAGGCGGAACGCGCGAGAATTCTTCAAGCGCTCCAGCAAACAGGGAGCAATTGTGCAAAGGCTGCCAAGCTCCTCAAGATCAGCCGAGCCAGCCTCTATAACAAGTTCCGCACCTATGGAATGCGTGATGCGTGAACGGCGAGAAAGAGCTTGTTTCTCTCGTGAATTGTGGTCTGTTTGGTTGAACGAGACTGAACAACACTACCAAATGAACCAGATCGGTTAGTCCCGCTAGTCTCGCCCGCTATTCTTCTTTGTGCTGCCCATTCCGAACTTCTCAAGCTTCATGCTTCATGTATCTTGTTCAGCGTCCTGCGTCTGCCCGTTTCTGCCCCATATTCCCACGGTACGTGTCCAACATATTAGACATTCCATCTGATTGAATTTCCTTCGCTTGTGATTTCAGCCAGCTCATGACTGTCTAGACTTGTGGAAGTTTGACCAACGCACGTTAATCAGGTTCTCGCTGGCGTCAACCGCGAATCGTGAAGACTGGCGCGGCATAACCGGCATATTCCTGTCGGTGTTTGCTCCAGGGCACGCAAGTTGCGCATGTGTAGCGCTGCTGGTGGAGGACTGGGTGGTTTTGGACCG
>DATEPD010000266.1:0-3224 GCA_035273365.1 Nitrospiraceae bacterium
CACAGCGCTGACCGGTATTTTTCATCAGATCTGCCCCCCACTCAGAAACCATGAGTCCGCCGCAGCGCGGACAGCGATCTGAGCCACGAAAAGGTGGCGAGCTCCAATCTCCTACATCCCGAGAGTTATAGAAATCGTTCCTCACATTAAGTGATGGGTGTGCATGGGGGAGGCCTCCTTATGCACACACCATTCCGTAACGATCCATTTCAACCGCGAAGTACAACTCATTGAAGTGTTAGGTCTTCGTGCAGTCAGCTTTTGGAACAACTGGCAAGGGGCGACGATAGCCCACGGTGGATCGCGGCCACTCGCGGGTCAGCCCACGACTGGCCGTGGGAGAAGTGGGGAAAGATTGACGAGTTGGTTCAGAGAGGAGTCCCAAGATCACAAGATTGCCACCATGCCCTTCCCCGATCGTGGCAAAGGTGTCGACCAGACATAAACGTAACATGCTGTCCTCCATTTTCTTTCTGCAGGCCAGAAATATCAGTCATTTCTTTCATGCATCGGCTGCAGAACTTGCTGGAATTGCCGTTTGCCATGGCCAATTGCATACATATATCTCGAATAAACTGAAGTCATGGGCGCTGGTCGAAAAAGAATGTAGTCAGAGCAACCCTACCTCCAGCAGGCAACCAGGTGTCACCAAAAGTATAATTGGGTTAGGAAGATTACCCACTTCAGAAAACTAACAGTGCGATCAAAAGAACGATGCTAGTGAAAGCCCCATCCAAGCGGGTGTCGATGTGTATACGGTGCAGAAACTCGGTCGCTGGAAAACGATCTCCATGGTGTAGCGCTATGCGCATCATCAGCCGGAGAGTTTACGCGGGGGAGGTGAGGTACTGGATCGATTGCAGCGAGAAAATAGCACAGTCCTAGCACAATGCGTGGTCGCTCCCAGTGGAGCCTTCCATGTAACTGATTGAAATTTGGTGGCGGTGCCCCGGATTGAACGGGGGACCCGCGGCTTATGAGTCCGCTGCTCTACCAACTGAGCTACACCGCCAGGACCCGCAAAATTAACGGCTTATGGTGACAGAGTCAAGCGGGGAGTGGGGCCATTGTGCCCACCAACCAGCTGCGTGCGGCATCTTGTAGATCGGAAGACCGCCGACGCTGTGTTCCAACTTTTCCTTTAGATAGCATGCGAGATGTCTTCATCTTTTTTGTCGTGCCGCTGCACTGACAAATCAGCCTTTCGGCGTTGTCGGGCTTGATTCAAAAGAATTCACATCGTGTATCGAATATGCCCATTGTTCAGTCCTCCTTTCATGTTGTAGTGTCACTTGTGGGCACTGATTTCTTCGCAATGTCTTTGAGCAGGTCGACCGTACGGTCGACACCGGTAATCAAGGTGTAGACAATCAAAAATCCGAACCAGGTCACAGAGGTTAAGATCAACCACAACAGAGATTCCAAGCGGATCGGGATGGAACTGAGTACATAGCCCACACCCGTAATGAGCAAAACCTGACCCATTAAGAATAGCCCGACATTCATAGCTGGTCGGCGACCCATGATGGCCCTCCTTGGTGTTGGAATCAGAAGCCGTGGACTTCGGTCCTCGTCCGATCACTGTACCAGTTCCGTCGCCGATCAACTATCAGGTTGTCACTGCTGTTCCTCCGCACTCGTCTATTCCGGGCAGTTCTCGCGCGAGGGTTCCCATCACGGTTCACCCATCACCGTTCGCCGTCCTTTCTGCCCCTTCATAGGGGTCGAGTGGAAATGTTGCTCCAACCGATGGGGGATCAGTCCGCTAGCAGACGTGTCACGCTTGCGCTCCGCGTCCAGGTTCGCTACAACCCGTGTCTGAACAGGGGCATATTCGGCGTAGCCATGGCAAAATGCTGAGGCGAGCGCGGAAGGATTTAATCCAGTATGAAGTCATCCAAATAACAAGCGCGATGTATCCATAAGATTGCCTTATACGTTCGGACTGAGAGCAAAATCGTTGAAGTAGATGGCAACAAGAAGAGCCTTATCGCGATCGTGCACAGTCCGAGCATGAAATGACCACACCTCTTAAGCCAAACTCGACCACCGACCAACAGCAGGAACAATCCACTCGGCCAGACGAGAAAGGTATCCTGAAAAATCCCAGGTATGTGTTAAGCGGGTCCGTCGCGATCTTTACGTTCGTCCTGTTGGTGGCTTCCATATTTCTGTATATGCTGCGAAGTTCGCATCAGACCAGTGAGCGTGCGTGGGTGACGGTTCAGGACGCTACGATTGTTGGCCCCCTCATTGCGAATAATGTCCCAAGAGTGAAAATGATCTTTCAAAATAGTGGGCGCTCTCCTGCGCTGAACACTACAATACGTCTGTTGATGACTGTATGGACCTCGAACAAGCTTCCTGAAGGTGAGATGCCTCCGATACTGACCACTGACGCTGAAAACGTTGGCGCCATTGGTCCAGGATCTGTTGTAAGCCAGGCCCTCTCCTTGAAGACACCCCTGAGCGAGGAGCAGGGTGTTCATTTGGAGCGCAAAGACTGGTTCATTGTGACGCTTGGGGTCGTATCGTACGTCGATATTTTTGGCGATCCGCATGAGACGACACTTTGCCTGCTATGGCGAGATACCTCCACCGAAAACCTGAGCCCCTGTGAGAAATGGAATGAGGTAAATTGATACGGCCATCAACACCGTACCGAGTACGCCCCTGCACCTCGTGCGTACCGAGAATCCAAGGCCCGGATATTCGCCCTATTCCGATGTTGGTTCCGGCACGTCGTTTCGATAGACTGGGCACATGACTCATCCGCTTCCTCGCATCTGTGAACGGGCGATCTTGGAGCAATTCCTCAAGGCGGAGGCCATGGCCTTGTGGGCGGTACGTTCTGCGCAAGCCCAGGACGTTCCGCCCGGTGTGCTGCAGTTTTTGCGGCGTCATGAGGAAGAGGAAGCGCAGCATCTCAAGCGATTCGAGCTGCTATTAGGAACGAGTTCGTACGGCAAAAAGGCACTTCCTCGCATGCCCAATCAATGGAGAGTCCTCGCGGTGCATCTCTACGGATACGAAATGTTGGGATTGGAGTTCGCGAGGTTGTTAGTCGGCTTGCGCCCTGATCTGACTTCGATATTGGAAGATGAAGAAGTCCATGTGGGATTTTTCGAACATGAGGTACGCACTATTCTTGCCGGACCGGCTGCGGACGGTGCGCGACAGGCAGCCCAGGCCTGGAGGCGGCGCCTGCCTCGCACGGTCGATCG
>DATEPD010000267.1:0-4212 GCA_035273365.1 Nitrospiraceae bacterium
CTGGCATGAAGATGCCCTCCTGTCCTGCTTCCCGGACATCCGATTCAGTGATTCCTTTGCAGAGGCAGAGGTACATGGGCCGTACTCCTTTTATCTATCGCCTGGCTGTATCATATCTGTCATTACCGATTATGATAACCATTATCATCCTAAAGATAGGATACTACCGCCCTCTCTATCTGTCAAGAGGGGAGGGAGGGGCAGATGTAATGAGATGGAAGGGTAGGAATCTCTCTTATTTCAAGGCCTTATAGCGTCTGCTCCAGTTGATTGACCATCTCGCGGATCGTATCGAACCCCGATTGCCAAAAGTTTTCAGAATTCATGTCAACTCCAACCTTGGCGAGTATCATTTGCGGTGTCTCGGACCCACCTGTACTTAGTAGATCGAGATATTTTGGCACAAACGCCGCTCCTTCCTTCTGATACGTCCGGTAAAGGGCGAGAACCAATAAGTTACCGAAGCTGTAGGCATAGCAATAGAAGGGGCTGGCAAAGATGTGTGGGATGGTCAACCATTCCCATTGAAACTCATCCGGGACCGTAATGCCCTTTCCAAACTGCTGCCGAACATTGGCCAGATAGATCTTGGCTAGATCCTTCACGGTCGCGCCCTGATCGATCATCTCATGGGCCTGATTCTCGAAGTGGACAAAATAGGCTTGCCTGAGGACCGTGGCATAGATGTCATCCAATTGGTTAAGCAGAAGTCCCTGCCTCACCTTCTTGTCCTTTTCCTGATTCATGAGGGCATCGGACAGGATGCGCTCTCCGAACACCGACGCAGTTTCTGCCAGCGGGAGGGTGGAATGGAAGGTAAACATGGAATGCTGCCCTGCGAGCATGCCGTGGACGGCATGGCCAAGTTCATGGGCCATCGTTGCGATATCGCGCGCTTCGCCCGTGAAGTTCAGCAGCACATAGGGGGTCATGTTTGGGACGACGCTGTAACAATAGGCGCCTCCGATTTTCCCGGGTCGCGTGCGCACATCGATATGGCGTTCATGCAGTACCCGTTCCGCCAGCTCAGCGAACTGCGGAGAAAATCCTCTGTAGGCGTCGAGCACCATTCGGACGGCATCCTGATAACGATAGGATTTCTGGTCCGTGCGATGGGGCGCATAGATGTGATAACGGCTCATCGGCTTGATCTTGCACAGGTGAGCTTTGATACGGAAATAGTGCTGAAAAATGCCAGCGTTTTTCTGACAGACTCTCAGGAGGCATGCCACAGCTTCATCTGGAATGTCGTTCCCGAGATTGCGAGTGGCAATCGGGGAAGCAAACCGGCGCAGTTGGAGATTCTCCATTTTCCAGTCGTTGACCAAGGTCTTGTAGATTTCGCCCAGCAGGTCGTGCTGATCGGCATAGACACGGTAGAGTTCTCGATAGGCGGCTTCACGCAGTCGTCCGTGCGTATGGCGGAGATAGGACGAAAGCTCCTCGCGTGTCATCGTCTTCCGCTGGCCCGTGACAGTGAGTGTGAACGTAAAGCCATTCGTGACGACGTCATAGAGCGATTGGACTGCACTGCGACCTGTGACGTTCTTGATGTTGACGATCTTCTCCTCCTGTTCAGACAGCGTGTGAGGCTGAAACCGGCGAATGGTTTCGAGGTGATACCGGAGCGTACCCGTTCCGGTTATGAGTCGGCGCGTGTTGTGCTCGTCGACGCTCTGCCACCACAGGTCGAAAAATACCAACCGATTGTGCAGTGCCGTCAGCCGCTCCTCGACCTTGGTCTTAAACGAACGAGCGGCGAGGTCTTTCGTATTTTCGGAAAACAAGAGATAGGCATAGGCGCTGAGCCGGGAGGATGCAGTTGCAATGTCTTCGCTGAGAGTCAGCAATGGGTGGAAGATTGATGGCGACATGGTCGGACTGAGTTGATCCCGCGCAGATTCAAATTGCTTGACCTTGGACTCGATCGCTCCTGCAAGGGCCTCGAAACGATGTATCGGATCCTCAGCTAACTGTGAGAGATCCCAGCGCTCAGAATATGTGCGGTTCTGACCTCTTGGGGAAGAGGTTGTGCGTGAGGTCGATTGTTTTCGGCCGGTCTTCACAGGCATACGTTGTATCTCCTTCTTCTCGCCCGCATGCATGATGCGAGTGGGGCCTTGCATGGTCCCGATCATACCATTACATCGATGCGGTCGAAGCATGATTCTCTCGTCTGAGGCCAGGGAGAATCTTCCATCTAAGATGACATTCTCGGTATGATGCGCAAAAGTCACGGGGAGACCATATGACCGACCAAGAACTCAACCGGGTAGTCCAATATGTCACTGCCAGCACCTCCTATGGGCGCGGCACGGTGGCCGAGATTCTCAAAACGGGGCTAAGCGAGATGACATCGCTCGCCATGCAATCATCGGAGCGATTCGAACGGGACGTGCTGTTCGAATATGTCTCTCAGTGGACTATTAAACGCACGGGTCAACCGGAGCCGATAGTCAGGGAAATTCTTAGCTGCGCAAGCCGTTGGCTCGATGAAGAATACGAGGAAATCACCAAGCGTCAGCCGGAAGCGATCGGTCTGTCATCCGATGATGATGACGAAGGAGCGGAGCCGGTATAGGGCGGGCGAGACTTGCGAGAAAGGCGTGACTGGACATTGATCAGTGCAGTGCCTGAATTTAGGCAGGCAGCGAGCCTTTGAGTAGTTCGAAATTCTTTGTCACCATGGCGTCGCCATTTTTCGTAGACACATCGATTCCTGTGGCGCAGACGGTTCGACACTCGTCTATTCGTCCCAGTTTGTGCAGTGATTGGGCCCAGGCAAAATAGGCGGCCGAATAGGTGGGTTTAACTGTGACGCATTGTTGAAGGGCCTTAGCCGCTTCTTCGAAATTTTCATCTTCCATGTAGGCCTTACCGAGACCAAACCAGGCCACCTCGTCGTTCGGATCGATCGTCAGGACCTTCTTCAGCGGTTCGATTCGTGGATTTGGCATCTTACCCTCCTCGTCGATAGACGATAACACAGTGCGCGTGCTCGTTGTCTATGCACTTTCCTGCATGGTAATCTGGGTTCATCGGTCATGATGATTTGTCTCGCATTGTACGTCTAACTTTTCACGGCTTACGTCATGGGCAAAACAGGGCTCGTCTATGATCCACGCTATCTCAACCATGACATGGGTGCCGGGCATCCTGAGTCACCCAATCGGCTGCGTGCCATCATGCAGCAGCTGGAGCAGAGCGCGACAGTAGATCGAGTCACGAGAATTGAGCCGCGAGCGGCTGAAGACGAATGGATTATACAGATACACAAGCCCTCATATCTTGCCATGTTGCGAACCCACGAGCCGACGAGTGGACGGGTCTCGCTCGATCCCGATACGTCAATGTCTCCCGGTTCGTTGACCGCCGCCTATCTGGCAGCCGGTGGGGCATTGGCTGCGGTTGATGCGATCATGAATCGGCACGTGGACCATGTATTTTGTCCGGTGAGGCCGCCGGGGCACCATGCCGAAGCGGCGCGTGCGATGGGCTTTTGCCTCTTCAATAATGTGGCGATCGCCGCTCGCTATGTGCAGAAAAAGTATGGCCTTACGCGCGTATTGATTGTCGATTGGGATGTGCACCATGGCAATGGCACGCAGCATAGTTTCGAAGATGATCCCTCCGTACTGTTCTTCAGTACACACCAGTATCCACACTATCCTGGCACGGGCCGTGCGACGGAACGAGGCAGAGGGGCAGGGGAAGGGTTCACGATCAATGTGCCGATGGAAGCCGGTGAGGGTGATGAAGAGTATCGTGCCGTCTTTCAGAAATCGTTGGTGCCGGCGGCCGATGCTTTTAAACCGGAATTCGTGATCATCTCGGCCGGTTTCGACGCGCACAAAGACGATCCGCTCGCGAACATGGGGTTGACAGAAGAGGGCTACGCGGATCTTACCGGCATCGTGGCCAGCCTTGCCAAGCGTCATGCTGGCGGACGCCTGCTCTCGTCGCTTGAAGGTGGGTATCATCTGGCGGCCTTGGCAGCCTCGGTCGATCGCCACATTCAAGCGCTCTTAGCCGCATGAAAAAGGTGGTCAACGGGCGAAGGTCATCAGCTCTCAGTGGTCAGCCGAATAGGTATAGGTTAGATAGCAAGACCGGAGCTGAGGGTTGGTTGCAGACGACTAAAATCGGACAGGAAACGACATGGCACACACGATGCTGATTGACACCGAAACGCTACAACAGAGCTTAGGACAG
>DATEPD010000268.1:0-4313 GCA_035273365.1 Nitrospiraceae bacterium
TGTCAGAATGCCGCGGCCTGGACCGATCTCCAACACATGGTCGTTCGAACTCAGGTCCGCCAACGCGACGATTTTGCGTACGATGTTGGGATCGATCAGAAAGTTTTGGCCGAGCCGTTTGTTCGGCGAAGGAAGTTCGAGGATCGACACCGGTCAATTCCCGCCAGTCCCGCCGGAAGGACGAGATGCGGTTTTTGCCGCCTGTTTCGCCAGATTGGCCAGCGGGGTTCGGAAATAGTCGATGAGATCGGTAAACTCTTCTACCAGGTCATTAGTAAAAGAGGGTCCCGGCTGCAAGGCGGCAAACTTCTCTCCTTCCTTCTGGCCCAGGGACTCAGTAATGAGCGCGACGGTTCTGACTCTCCACTTCAGCACTCGTTCAGTTCCGGAAGCGATGTTGAGCGTCTCCATGGTCTCTTGTAAGATCGCGTCCAATTCCTTCAACTGCTCCTGAAGTTTGTCACGTCCGGCGTCCGATTGATTGGCCATCTATTTGGCTCCTGTTTGTCTGTTTGTTTGGTTTATCTGGTTTATTTTGTTTCTCTGGTTATAACTTCGTTCGCTGGAAGCCTCTTCGAACCAAACAAACGAGACAAACCAAAAAACCAGATGAACCAGCCTTCATCATCGTCGCTTGGCTAGGGTGGCGGCGAGCGTAATCGCCTCGACCAGACTGCCAGGGTCTGCGATGCCCTTCCCCACGATATCGAACGCCGTCCCGTGATCGACCGAGGTACGAATGATCGGCAACCCCACTGTCAGGTTCACGCAGGTACCGAACGCGACAAGCTTTAAGGGAATGAGCCCCTGGTCGTGGTACAGAGCCACGACACCGTCGTAATCACCCCTCGCCGCCTTGCCAAACAGCGTATCGGCCGGCAAGGGATCACTGGCGCGAATGCCCTTGGCCTGAGCCGCACGAGCCGCCGGGAGAATGACACGTGCCTCCTCGTCTCCAAACAGTCCATGTTCTCCAGCATGAGGGTTCAACGCCGCGACACCAACTCTCGGTTTTTTGATTCCAAACAGGTCCTTCAACGCCAGATGAGCCAGTCTGATGGCTTGTTCGATCTTGGCCTGGGTGAGGAGCAACGGCAAATCCTTGATCGCGACATGAGTCGTTACAAACATGATTCGGAGTGGTCCGCCGATAATCATCATGCCGGATTCCTGTGCCTTGGTCAGGTCTGCCAGCAGTTCCGTATGGCCGGGGAAATGACAGCCGGCCATATTGATCGCCTCTTTGTTGATCGGCGCGGTGACGATGCCGTCGATGCAGCTAAGCTGCGCAAGTTCCACGGCTTTCTTGATGAACAACACAGACGCCGCCCCAGTTTCAGACGCCGCGACTCCCAGCGGAAACCGCCCAAGGGGATGATCGAGCGGATCAAGCACGGCGAGATGGTTCCCTCGTGAAGACACCGCCTCGTGTCCCTCCACTCGAACCACCTGCATCTTAAGTTTTAGACTCTTGATCGTATGTTCCATGACCGGAAATGAGCCGATGACCATTGGACGACACAAACGTCGCAATGCCCTTCCTGAAAGGGCCTTCGCAATCACCTCCGGACCAATCCCTGCCGGATCACCCATCGTGATTCCGAGAAGCGGTTTATTTGGTGGGTTTGGTTTATTTTGTTTTTTTGGTTTGTCTCGTTGTATTTTCACTGACTCGCTCCTCGTTTTAACCAAATGAACCAAACAAACCAAACAACCAGATGAACCCCCTCACCTGGTTACCAACCATAGAGGTACACCGCATACCCTATATAAAGGAGAGCACTCCCTCCCAGCAACCAGGGTCGCCAGAGACCGCCCCATACAGACTGTGCCAATAAGAAGGTAGCCGCTCCCACAGCAAGGACCATGGTGATCAATGCGGTCGGTGCCAACACCCATTCCGTGCCCACGAGCCCGATCGACACCGGGACTGTACCCTGAAAGACCATCGCGCCTGTCACATTCCCTACTGCCAAACGATCTTTTTTCCGGTAGAGCCACAGAAAACTATTCGACATTTCGGGCAACTCTGTCGCCAAAGGCGCCACGAGAAGGGCCAGGATCAATGGAGAAATCGACAAGGCTCCCGCAATGGTTTCTGCGGAAAGCACGAACAGATGCGCGCCGAACGCAAGCCCAGCCAACCCAAGGATTCCCTGAAGGCCGATCAGTCCAAACGACGGGACGGGAGACTTTCTGGAAAAGTACAGCGGGTCAACCCCACTTTCGCCCTCCTCCTCATCCGTCTCAGTGAACTTCAACTTCACGTAATAGAAATAGAGGCCTATCAATCCGACTGCGGCTACGGCATGTACCAATCGGGACGGGATAAAGACACAGGCTAGCGCAGCGGTATAGGCTACCAAGAAAAAGATGAGGTCGCCCTTCACGTCGCGATAATTCAACCGAAAGACGGCGGTTCGCTTCCCAAGTCCGGCATAGATCACCAGCAAGATGGCCAAAATGGGAATCACCAACGTGCTCAGCATGAAGGGAGCGCCAAGGATCGCGCCCAATCCCACCTCCACCTCTGCACGGTTGTCGCCGAAGAAGATGGCAATGATAGGAATCGACGTTTCTGGAAGTGTGGTGCCGATCGCTGCCAACACACCACCGACCGCGCCTTCGGACAGATTAAATCGCTTGCCCACCCACTCGATGGCGTTCGTGAAGAGCGTGCAGGCTCCGAGCGTCACCGCGACGGAGACGAGGAACAGGAGGCTGTAGAGGAGGACCGTCATCGCTGGCCCAACGGGCGAGTCTCCCGTTGTTTGGCATAGGCAAGGGCTGCGTCTTCGAGCACCTTCTTCACGGGCTGGCCCGTCCGTTCGGCGATCCGCTTGCAATCGAGATATTCCGGAGCCGCTTTGGCCGTCGTGTCGCTCACAGCGGCAACTTTCACCCGAACGACTCCCCCACGCACCTTCACTGAGATAAATCGCCGAGGGAGGATCTGGCGCATCACTTCACGAATCCGGACCCCCAATGTCGTCGTTTCCTCAAACAAGACGTCGAGAATCTGATCCAGGTGCGCCGGAGCCGCAAGACAGGTCAGGACGATGCCGGGTCGCCCACGCTTCATGATGACCGGTGCCAGCGTCACATCGAGCGCCCCGCGCGTGAATAACTGTTCCATCACATACTCGTACGTCTGCGGGTTCACATCGTCAAGGTTGATTTCAATTTGCAGCACGGTATCCAGTTCGCGTGCTACTCGGGATGACGGTTGTGCGAGAAATACACGCAGGGCATTCGGCCAGCCGTCAGGATTCGCATCACCCGCTCCATAACCGATGGCGGTCGGCGTCACCACCGGCATGGAGCCGAACTCCGATGTCAGTGTGCGCAACAGCGCCATGCCGGTCGGCGTGGTGAACTCACGAGGAGGGCCGGCACTGTATATCGGAATCCCCTTCGCCAACATGGCGACCGCCGGACCAGGCACCGGCAGGATGCCGTGAGCCGATTGCAGCGTCCCGGCTCCAACATTGACGGGGGAAGATGTCACACGCGTCACGCCGAGCAGATTGCAACAGATCAGCCCGCCGACGATATCAACGAAGGAATCCAGGACTCCCACTTCATGGAAATGGACATGATCCTTGGCCACACGATGGGCATGCCCCTCAGCTTCGGCCAGCCGATCGAACACCGATCGACTTTGCTGTTTAATCTTGTCGGGAATTCGACTCGCGGAGAGGATGGCGTGGATCCGATGCAGTGAGAGAGGCTTGCGCAATCCTGTCGTGATCACGACGTCCACTTTCGTAGCATGGATCGCCCCTCGCTCTACCCGCCGTTTCCGCAGCGTGAACCCTGAAAGTCTGAGTTGCTTCAGCCCGTTCACCAAGTCGGGAAACGGGACTCCGACATCCACGAGTGCCCCGAGGATCATGTCGCCGCTGATGCCGGAATAACAATCGAAATGGAGATGCGCGCCCATGTGCGTCCTTTCTCTGCTCTGATCAAACCGCGCCCATCTTACCCAAGGCGTAGGCGAACGGCAATCGACTCATATGGTGCGGGACAAGCGAGAGGAGCGTGACTCGCGTGACGTGTGAGCCCTGTCCTTCGGTCGCGCGTTTCTGGCCAATCACGCCTGTCTCGCTTTAGCCAGGCATCGGCGATGGCATTGACAGCCTACCAACGCTGTGTTATCCCCACTGCACTCACCAACCGACTGGGCGCTTCCTAACAACAGGCTTGGAACACACATAGCCCAATGACGATTTGCGGATCCATGGTCAGGCCCTCCTCAGATTACTTCGGACTGTGGAGTAGTCGGGTCGTCTGTATGTTGCTGCTCTGCGTCG
>DATEPD010000269.1:0-12167 GCA_035273365.1 Nitrospiraceae bacterium
GGAGGCGGGCTTTTTCTAGACTGATTTCGGCTTCTTTGAGTTCAGATGGCAGGCCGCCGGCCTGTAGGCGCTGTTCGGCCTTCTCCACTGCCTCTTGCGCGCGGTCGACATCGATATCTTCAGCCTTCTCGGCGATCTCGGCCATGACCGTGACTTTTGTCGGAGTGACTTCTGCATAGCCCCAGAGGACCGCCATATGGTTAATCACATCCCCGACGCGATAGCGAAGTTCACCGATGCGCAACGCGGAAAGGAAATGACAGTGTCCAGGCAACACACCGAACTCACCCTCTGAGCCTGGGGCAATCACCTCATCCACCTGCTGGCTCAGAAGCAATTTCTCAGGCGTCACAACCTCGAGCAATAACCTTCCTGCCATACCCCTCCTACCTGTGTATCAAAGGGTATAGGGAGGCGGGATGCTCTGACGTGCGCGCATCGACCGAGCACCGTGTCATCGTGCGCGGTCGGCGAGCACAAGAGCGCCCGCCTTCCTATACCTTCACCCCCATCTTTTCCGCCTTCGCGATCACTTCCTCGATCGGGCCGACCATGTAAAACGCCTGTTCTGGCAGGTGGTCGTATTTGCCATCGAGGATCTCCTTGAAGCTGCGCACCGTGTCTTTGAGCTTCACATACTTCCCTGGCGATCCGGTGAACGCTTCGGCGACGTGGAACGGCTGGGAGAGGAAACGTTGAATCTTCCGTGCGCGGGCCACGGCCATTTTGTCGTCTTCCGACAATTCGTCCATGCCGAGAATGGCGATAATGTCCTGGAGGTCTTTATACCGTTGCAAGACGGACTGAACTCCGCGGGCCACTTTGTAATGATCTTCCCCTATCACTTGTGGATCAAGAATTCGTGAGGTGGAGTCGAGCGGGTCGACAGCTGGATAGATGCCCAGCTCAGCCAATTGCCGCGACAGCACGGTTGTCGCATCCAAGTGGGCGAAAGCCGTAGCCGGCGCTGGGTCGGTGAGGTCGTCAGCCGGGACATAGATGGCTTGCACCGAGGTGATCGATCCGCGTTTGGTGGAGGTGATGCGTTCCTGTAATTGTCCCATCTCGGTTGAGAGGGTCGGCTGATAGCCGACGGCGGACGGCATACGACCAAGCAATGCAGAGACTTCTGAACCGGCCTGAGTAAACCGGAAGATATTATCCACAAAGAGCAGCACGTCCTGCTTTTCTTCGTCGCGGAAAAATTCGGCGACAGCCAATCCGGTCAAGGCGACACGTAGACGCGCGCCGGGCGGCTCATTCATCTGGCCATAGACTAGCGCGACTTTCGATTTCGTGAAGTCCTTTGGATCGATGACCTTCGATTCCTGCATTTCATGCCAGAGGTCGTTGCCTTCTCGAGTCCGCTCACCGACACCAGCGAAGACCGAGAAACCACCGTGGTGCAACGCGATGTTGTTGATGAGCTCCATAATAATGACGGTCTTGCCGACTCCGGCACCACCGAAGAGACCGACCTTGCCGCCTTTGCTGTACGGTTCGAGAAGATCGACGACCTTGATGCCGGTTTCTAAAACTTCGGTCTTCGTGTCCTGATCTTCAAGTCTCGGAGCAGGCCGGTGAATGGGATAGGTTTTTGTGGTCTTAATAGGGCCCATTTCATCTACTGGTTCGCCCAACACGTTGATCAGTCGCCCCAGTGTCTCTCGCCCCACCGGCACAGAGATCGGTGCCCCTGTATCCTGTACATCCATCCCACGCGTCAGACCGTCGGTCGTGGACATCGCGATACCGCGAACACGGTTTTCACCAAGGTGCAGGGCGACTTCGAGGGTGATGCGGACGGCCGGTGTGCCGGCGGCTTTATTCTCTTCCTGATTCACTTTGAGGGCGTTGTAAATGTTCGGGAGTTGTCCGGGAGGAAACTCCACATCGACCACCGGTCCGATGACCTGAATGACTTTTCCTATGCTCACAGCTCACTCCTTCTTCAGCGTGGCAAACTATTTCAGTGCTTCGGCACCACCGACAATATCCATCAGTTCTTTGGTAATGGCGCTCTGACGGGTCTTGTTGTAATGCAAGGTCACTTTCTTGATCAGTTGTCCTGCATTCCTGGTCGCGCCGTCCATTGCCGCCATCCGGGCGCCATGTTCAGCTGCGGCTGATTCCAGCAGAATGCGAAACGTCTGTGTCTGGAAATGTTTCGGAATAAATACGTTTAAGAGGTCGGATTCGTCCGGTTCGTAGAGGTAGCTGCCGCCAGTCGTGCCTTCCGCCTGCACCGTTCCAAACTCAGCTGCGACATCAACCGGGAACAGCTTCTCCACAATCACACGTTGTTGAATAGCTGACTTGAACTCGTTATAGACAATGTAGAGCTCGTCGAACGTTCCCTTGACAAAGTGGTCGGTCAGATCACCGCCGATATCAATCGCGTGTTCGAACGAGAGCTTATCGAAGATGCCAGTCCATTCTTGCCTGATCGGCCAGGTGCGCCGACGAAAATAGTCACGGCCTTTGCGCCCCACGATGCTCAAACGTACAGATAATCCACGGGCTTCGCATTCCCGCACAAACTCTGTGCTTTTCCGCACTATGTTGCCATTGAATCCTCCGCACAGTCCTCGATCGCTCGTAACGACGAGCACTTCGACCTTCTTCCCTTCCCGCTTCTGCAGCAAAGGATGTGAAGACCGGTTGACACGCTGGCTTAAGTTACTGAGCACGCCTCGCATCTTGAGTGCATAGGGGCGCGCGGCCAGAATGCGGTCCTGCGACCGTTTCAGCTTCGCCGCCGCCACCATCTTCATGGCCTTGGTAATCTTTTGTGTATTTTTAAACGCCGCAATTTTACGGCGTAGACTTTGTAAACTAGGCATGGCATCAGGGGCCTCAGCGCCCCAATTGAGAATTTAAAATTGAAAATTATGAACTATGGTTTTGCGCCGTACCCCATCTTTTGCTTAAAAGTCACGATTATCTCTTTCAGTCTGCTGGCGACCTTGTCATCAATCTTCCCGATGCTGGCTATTTCTTTCTTCAGTTCCGGATGGTGCTGTTGCACATAGTGCAGTAGGTCGGCTTCAAATTGTTGCACTTTATCAACGGCGACATCGTCCAGGTATCCGTTCACGCCGGCGTAAATCGACAGCACTTGATCGGCGACCGGCATGGGTTTGTATTGCCCTTGCTTAAGCAACTCCACCATTCGAACGCCGCGTGCAAGTTGCATCTGTGTCGCTTTATCAAGTTCGCTGCCGAATTGCGCGAACGCGGCCATTTCCCGATACTGTGCAAGGTCGAGCCGAAGGGTACCAGCCACCTGCTTCATGGTCTTGATCTGAGCCGAACCTCCGACGCGGGAGACCGACAGACCCACATTAATTGCCGGACGAATACCGGAGTAGAACAGATCGCTGCCGAGATAAATTTGCCCGTCGGTAATCGAAATGACGTTGGTCGGAATGTAGGCGGACACGTCACCGGCTTGCGTTTCGATAATGGGCAGTGCGGTGAGGCTTCCCCCACCGAGCTTGTCACTAAGCTTGGCTGCACGCTCCAACAGTCGGGAGTGCAGATAGAACACGTCGCCCGGATAGGCTTCGCGGCCTGGCGGACGACGGAGTAATAGAGATAATTGGCGATAGGCCACAGCGTGCTTGGAGAGGTCGTCATAGACGATCAACGCATGTTTGCCATTATCCCGAAAGGACTCGCCGATGGCAGCACCGGAGAAAGGAGCAAGATATTGCATGGGGGCTGCATCGCTTGCGCTGGCCGCCACCACGATGCTGTATTCCATCGCGTGGTTCTCTTCAAGTGTCTTGACGACGCGTGCCACGGTTGAACGTTTCTGGCCGATGGCGACATAGATACAAAAGACGTCGAGGCCTTTTTGATTGATGATCGTATCGACGGCAATGGCGGTCTTGCCGGTCTGCCGGTCGCCGATGATCAATTCACGCTGTCCGCGACCGATGGGGATCATCGCGTCGATGGCCTTGATGCCCGTTTGTAGGGGCTCGCGCACCGACTGACGTGTATTCACTCCGGGCGCCACGACTTCAATACGGGACGACAGCGACGATTTGATTGGCCCCTTTCCATCGATCGGCTGTCCGATCGCATTCACTACACGTCCGATCAAGGCATCGCCGACTGGAATTTCTGCGATACGTCCCGTGCGCTTGACCGGATCGCCTTCCTTGACGCCAACGTCGTCGCCCATAAGCACGGCGCCGACGTTGTCTTCTTCGAGATTCAGCGCAATCCCGTATAGGCCGCCGGGGAACTCGAGCATTTCGCCGGCCATGGCGCCGTTGAGACCATAGACCTTCGCAATTCCATCTCCGACCTGGATGACGGAGCCGGTCTCTTTGACGTCGACCTGTTTGTCGAAGCCTTTAATCTTTTCTTTGATAATTGAACTGATTTCTTCTGCCGTGATCTGCATCGCTACTCCTTAGTCAACAGACTCTCCATCGCCTGTAATCGCCCACTGACGGTGCTATCGACCACCGTGCTGCCGAGATGGATCTGCACCCCGGCGAGGTGGCGGGGATCCGTGTGAAAGGTAATGTCGACTTGGCGCTTGAGCATGTTGCGCAAGCGAGTACTGATTCGATCTTGTTCAGCCGGGGGTAAGGCTGCAGCTGAGGACACCGTAATCTCCTGGACGCCTTTCGCCGCATCGGCAAGTTTCTTGAAGGCCTCAGCGATTTCCGGAAGATAACCGATGCGATTCTTTTTGACTAACTGTCCGAGAAAGGCTTTTCCAACTGGAGGACAGCCTAGACGCGAACCAAGTTCTGCCAGGACGGTGGTTTTGACTTCTGCACCAAAGGCCGGCGAGGCCACAACGTGGCGTAACGGGACGGAGTCCTTGATCGCTTGACCCAGCCCCGTTAGGGCTTCGCGGGTTGATTCGATGGTGGATGTGTCGAGTAGCTCAAACAACGCCTGTGCGTAACGTCGCGCCACTGTTGGCTTTATCACTATAGGGATCCGTTCGCTCTTCTATTTGACAAAGAAACATATCTTCGTGCTCCTGCACGAAAAGCCGCGCGCAAAGTTAGCATTGGCAGATAAGAGCTGTCAATACGATGACACGAGTCATGTGATGGCTAGAACGATTGAATGATCCCGCCACCGAGCACGTGATCGCTTTGATAGAAGACCGCTGACTGTCCTGGGCTCAAGGCTCGCTGTGGCTCGTGGAAGACAATGCGAAGAGTACTCTCGGATAGAGACTGGACAGTTGCAGGTGTGACGGGCGTGGCATACCGGACCTTGACCATGACCTCCGTCGATCCAGTAAGAAGTGAAGAGTCATAGAGATTCAGCTCTGCGACATCACATTGACTACGACGCAGAGACTCTTCTCCTCCCAGAACGACGGTATTACTGGCGGGCAATACCTCTTGAACATAAAGCCTACGACCTGTCGCAATACCGAGACCTCGTCGTTGGCCTGGTGTGTAGAAGGCGATCCCCTCATGATCGCCTATGTATCGACCTGTATCATCCACGAAGGCCCCGGGCTTCTTCGCGGCAGGCGCTTCCTTCTCGATGAAGGTTCGATAATCACCGTGGCTCACGAAACAGATTTCCTGGCTCTCCTTCAATTCATCTACTGGAAGGCCTAAGACCTCTGCTTCCTTCCATACGTCCGCCTTCTGCATGGCCCCCACAGGAAAGAGAAGGCGAGGGAGCCATGACTGATGAAGACGATAGAGGAAATAGCTTTGATCCTTCTTGAGATCGGTGGCTCGCTGGAGAGTCGACAGCCCGTGAGTTTCGCCAATGCGAACATAGTGGCCAGTGGCCACGAAATTGATCCCGCGTGCGTCCGCAAGGTCAATGAGCCCCCGCAGTTTGACGCGCTCATTGCACCGGATACAAGGATTGGGCGTTGTGCCTTTGAGATAGCCGGCAACAAAGTCGTCGATGACTCCGGCACGAAACGTTTCTCTGGTGTCGACGACCTCATGTGGGATATTCAATGTTTGCGCAACATACCGGGCGATGCCGACCTTGCAGCATCCACGTTCTTCCCAACGCTTGGAGACCGCGACTGTTTCGTCCTCGTGTTCCCAGACCTGAAGCGTGACGCCATGAACGTCAAAGCCTTGGCGAACCAGAAGCGCTGCAGCGACGGAACTATCCACTCCACCGCTCATGCCGAGAAGAACCGTTGAGCGAGCCATAAGGCCGCCATTGTACTGAGGAGAGAGGAAAAGGGCTAGAGGGGTACTTTCTCTAGCTAATGGGCGGATGCGAGAATACTAGAGGAGACATCGACCGAGAGGGTGCGTTCGTTACTCCAATGATGAGCACCCATATCACACATTCCATGGAATTGTGAGCCTTCTTCGATTGCAATGACAGGGGTCCGAATATCGCCGACGAGAATGCCTGGCTTTAAGATTTGAATCTTTTCAATAGCCGTGATGGTGCCATTGATTTTGCCGCTGTTCATGAGCACCCCAGCGCAGATGATGCCTTCGATCACAGCGTGCTCTCCGACGATTAATGTCCCAGTTGTATGAATCTCGCCTTCGACGCGCCCATCAATCCGAACAGTGCCATCAAAAGTGACGACGCCCTTGAAGTCTGCCCCTTTCCCCAAAAGCGTAAAGTTCTCGCTGTTCTGTTCGGCTTGCTGGCTCCGTTCCTTCGCTGCCCACATAATCGCCTCCTAAGATTCTTCCCATACATGCATGGCCTATCACCATACAAAGAATGAGAGGTGGAAATACCTACATGTTAATTTCCCCTAGCCATTGACTCGCTTAATGCCAGGGGGCATGATCATTCCGACGGGATGCAGAGAGACCTCTCGAGGAAGTTCGCGCACGCCGCCGTGAGCCATTTCGAGGGCTCCGTTGAACAGCACGCCATCTTCCATGGAAAGGACCGGCGTCTTGACACTCCCATTCATCACGGCCGGTGCCCGGAGCTTTACGCACTCTTTGGCAGAAACATCTCCAGTGACCTTTCCTTTACACACAATGGTTCCCGCGGTAATTTTTGCCTGGATCACGGCCTCTTCACCAATCAGGAGCACACCATCAGTATGAATTTCACCATCGAGGTATCCATCAATTTTCACCGTACCACTATAGGTGATCGTGCCCTTGAATTCGACTCCCTTTCCCACAAAAGCGCTGATATCCCCAGTTCCTTCGGGTATTGTTGAGTCGGCAGTAACCATAGTACCCTCTTTGCCTTCCTGCTCGCTTGAGCTCTTCTCTTCTTTTTTTTCCTGCCCCCACATGATGAACGCGTCTCCTCGAGTTGGTCACTTCACTAGTGTTATTCCAGCGCGGATACTTATGGGGAAATAAATAGTCGATCAGAATGGGTATGGTCACGAATACGTAGAAGCAACAAGTATGCCTCTAAATCTCCCAACTCCTTACAGATAGAAGTCAAGTGGGTATTAATTCAGAAGTGTTTCGAGAATCCCGTCGAGTTCAGGAGGAGAGAAATAGTGAATGACGATTTTCCCGCCGAGTCTTCCCTTTTGGATTATAACTTTGGTGCCCAATCGTTTTTGCAATCGCTCTTCAACATCAGACCAGGGTGTTCGCCGTAATTCCTTTGCCCCTCGCTTCTTTGCGGTCGGTGATGATGCTATGAATTTCTCTGTCTCTCTCACAGATAAAGCTCTTGAAATCACGAGTTCCGCGACCCTAAGTTGTTCATTCGGCCCAGAAAGACCGAGAATAACCTTCGCATGTCCCATGGAGAGTTGATTCGTTTCAATCATCCGTTGGATCTCTGAAGGAAAATGTATTAGACGCACGACATTGGCGATCGATGATCGCTCACAACCGACTCGCTGCGCAATTATGTCCTGAGTCAGTCCAAATTCGTTCATCATACGATGGTAGGCTCTAGCCATTTCCATAGGATTGAGATCTGCCCGTTGAAGATTTTCTACCAATGCCAGGACCACAGATTCTTCGTCTCCACAATTCCGGATAACAGCCTGAATCGTTTCCAATCCTGCCTCTTTCGCTGCGCGCCAACGCCGTTCACCGGAAATGAGTTCATATATGCCATCGCCCTTGCGTCGCACCAAAACTGGTTGTAGCAATCCGCTTGTTTTCAGTGAAGCTGTGAGCTCTGCCATCTCTTGAGGAGAAAACGTCTGTCTCGGCTGATATCGATTCGGTACGATGGCATCGACCCGAAGTCGTTCAGTGTCTGACAATTCAGGTATCGTCGCGACCTTAGTGGCAGGTAGTAGTGCGTCAAGTCCTCTACCGAGCGCTTTTTTCTCCATGACTATCAAACTCCTTGGCTAAGGACAAATAGGCCTGAGATCCTGACGATGCAACGTTATACAACATAGCCGGACGTCCATAGCTTGGGGCCTCGGCGAGTGTCACATTGCGAGGGATCATGGTGGTGTAGACAATGTCTTTGAAATGCTCGCGAACTTGCACAACGACCTGACGTGCCAACGTATTCCTCGCATCGAACATTGTCAAGACGATCCCTTCTAACCGGAGTTCATGATTAAAGGATTGCCGAACTCGATCGATGTTTCCAACCAACCGGCTTAACCCTTCCATGGCATAGTACTCACATTGAACCGGGACCAAAATGCTCTGGGCTGCGACAAGCGCATTCACTGTCAGAATTCCCAATGTGGGAGGGCAGTCGAGAAAAATAATATCGAATAACTGGTCAACATCCCGCAAGAAATTCCTGAGTAGTTTTTCTCTTTCTTCAACATTCACCAACTCTATTTCAGCCCCTGACAAGTCAGCATTTGCTGGCAAAAGTGACAAGCCGTTCACTTCGGTTGATTTTACGGCGTCATGAAATTTTACATAATTAATCAAGCAGTTGTACACAGTAATTTGTAAAGATCGCGGATCAACTCCCAATCCGCTCGTGGCGTTTCCCTGCGGATCCATATCCACAAGTAACACACGCTTTCCGAGCAGCGCGACACCAGCGGCAAGGTTGATCGCTGTCGTAGTCTTTCCTACACCACCCTTTTGGTTTGCGATCGCAACAATCTTTGCCATATCTATTTACGACCTTTTAATCTTGCAATCATCAATAATGTTCCACGTGGAACATACAGATATGCAAGCTGTTAACTACTACCAGCTTCTTTTTCCATTACGGTGATGACTCTGTTACCGAGTCCTTTTGGGAGAAGAAGAGATGTTTCACTCACAAGATGAAAATCTTCTCCAATTTCCTCTTGTTGAATAACCTCTGTTCGATACAAGACGAGTCTCCCATTTGAAATCAGTAATGCAGAGATATATTTTCTGACATCTTCGTATTTCAAGGCCCGTAATACAATAATATCAATGACTTGGAGAAGCTGGCGTTGTGAAAATTGTTGGATGGTGCCAGCAAACGTGGATATATCGTGAAGCTTTAAAAGACCAATTACTGAATTGAGAAAGGAGCATTTCTTTTGAATTGGCTCTACTAAGACAAAACGCATATCGGGTCTTACGATTTTAAGAGGGACACCGGGAAACCCCCCTCCTGAACCCACATCGAGCACCACGCAATTTTGTGGAAAATTTGTCGAAATAAGTGCCGTGAGTGAGTCAACGAAATGCTTGATTATAATTTCCTTCGGATCAATGATCGCAGTAAGATTGATCGCCTTATTCCACTCGATGAGATGAGCTAGATACCGCATAAACTGCTCTACATGGATTTCTCCAATGGTCAGCCCAAGTTCTCTTGCGGAGGAAATCGTGAATTCGCGCAATTCTTGTTCATGTTCCACGTGGAACAATTACGTGAATCAGCTGATGAGGTCAAGACATTCTGATATGAATAGGAAAAATCTTTGCGATTGCCTGTTTAGGGCGAGACCCGATGGAATTTATTGCTATTGGAATCATCCCTATATTTCTCAAGTGCTACAAGGAGAAGGGAAATTGCTGCCGGTGTGACTCCTGAAATTCTCGATGCCTGGCCAATAGATGCAGGCCGAACTTCCTTTAGCTTTTCTCTAACCTCTCGAGAAAATCCAGGAGTGCCATCATAATTGAAGGCCACAGGAATGGCCTTCGTTTCAAGCTTTTTGAATCGTCCTATTTGTTGAAGTTGACGTTTGATGTACCCAGAATATTTGACTTGCAGTTCTATTTCATCAGCAGCTTCAACATCTTGTACTGCACTCATCTCTAGTGACTCTAAGAGAGTCTTATAACTTGCTCCCTGGCGCCGCAAAAGTTGAGCTACGGTGCAGGGACCGGAGACCTCTGCAATCTGCGTCTTTGCCAAACGCTCACGAACTGCTTCCGTGAGTCTCGGTCGAATCTCTTCAAGACGTGCAATCTCAGATTCAATTACCTGCTGTTTTAACTGGAATCTTGAATAGACTTCGTCGCAGATTAATCCAACATGCTGCCCAATATCAGTGAGACGAAGATCAGCATTTCCATGGCGTAATAAGAGGCGGTACTCTGCTCGGGATGTAAACATGCGATAGGGCTCTCGTGCGTCTTTTGTAATGAGATCATCAATTAATACACCGATATAGGCCTGGGATCGATCAAGGACTAATGGTGATTCACTTCGGATCTTCAGCACTGCATTGATCCCAGCCATCAGGCCCTGAGCCGCTGCTTCTTCGTATCCGGATGTTCCATTGATCTGCCCTGCATGGTACAGACCGGCCAGAAGCTTGGTTTCCAAAGTCTGGTGCAGCTGCCTTGGAGGAAAGTAATCGTATTCGATCGCATACCCAGGCTTCAGCATGACGGTTTGCTCTAACCCAGGAATTGTCTTCAGAATTGCGGCTTGCACATCGACCGGTAGGCTAGTGGATATTCCATTAGGGTAAAATTCTCGGCTTTCCAATCCTTCAGGCTCGATAAATATTTGATGACGTTCTTTGTCTGCGAAGCGCACGACTTTATCTTCAATCGATGGGCAGTATCGTGGTCCGACTGACTCTATGATACCGCTATAGAGTGGCGACCGGTCCAGATTGCGCTGGATCAACTCGTGCGTCGCACTGTTGGTGTGGGTCAAGTGACAAGGGAGTTGCCGGTTTTCAATTCGGTCGGTCCGATACGAAAATGGCGGAGGAGGATCGTCGCCCGGCTGCGGCACCATTACGGAAAAATCGATCGTCGTCCCATCCAAACGAGGCGGTGTTCCGGTTTTGAGGCGGCCGACTTCGAATCCGAGGTCGCGCATACAATCAGACAGGTGCTCGGCGGACGCCTCTCCAGCGCGTCCTGCAGGAAAATGATTCAAGCCAATATGGATAAGTCCCTTAAGAAATGTACCTGATGTTAAGATAACGGCCTTTGCCTGAATGTGATCACCGCGATCCGTCACCACGCCTGTCACAGCACCGGTATGCGACAGCAAGCGATCGACTGTCCCTTCGCAGATCGACAGCCCTGCCTGCCGGCTCAACGTGCGTTGCATGGCATCGCGGTACAGCTTCTTATCGCATTGAACGCGGAGGGCTCGGACGGCCGGGCCCTTGCTCGTATTGATGAAACGGAACTGTATGCCGGCTTGATCAGTGTTCCGTGCCATCTCCCCCCCCAGTGCATCGATTTCCTTTACCAGATGTCCTTTGGCGATTCCCCCGATCGCTGGGTTGCACGACATCTGCGCGATACGGTCGTGATCCATCGTGAGTAGCAAGGTGTGAGCACCCATGCGTGCCGCGGCCAAAGCGGCCTCACAGCCGGCATGGCCTCCACCTACCACAATGACGTCAAACACCAGTCCCATGGTAAACCTTTTTCTACTTGCCGATACAGAACTCTGAAAAGATCCGTCCGAGAATCTCGTCTGTGGTAATGACACCCGTAATTTCTCCAAGTGCGTCGGCTGCGGCGCGCACGTCGATAGAAACCAGTTCCCCGGCCATCCCGGACCGCACAGAATCAAGAGCCTGGCCCAAGGATTCCCTCGCTCTGCGCAACGCATCCCGATGTCGCACGTTTGTCACTGTGACACCATCCACCGTTTCAAACCCTTCGGACACCAGCTGAGCACGAAGAATTGACTTCACACTCTCAACTCCTAACCCTGTTTTTGCCGAGACCGCATATGTTGGATGGTCTGCCAGCGTGATGTCAGTCTCCACTGCCTTGGCAAGATCCGCCTTATTCAGGACCACCACATGTTTGCGATCTCTGACCACACTCAAGAGTTCATGATCATCGCTCGTGAGGGGGACACTC